>JAAZVD010000008.1 GCA_018623785.1 Bacteroidota bacterium
AGACGGTCCGGGTCATGCTGGAAGAAGACGCCATTTTCGACGGCGAGAAGGTGACCTACATCGACCCCAGGCAGGAAGAGCTGCTGCTCATTCCGCGGCAGTAGCGCCCGTTCGTGTTACCTCAAACGTCGAGAAGTGCAGGTTGAGCGCGTGGTTCACCCGAAAGCCGACGATGCCGTCGGTGGGCAGAGCGCCTTTTTCCTGCGAGTGGACCACCTGATTGTTGACCATGAAGGAAATCGTGTCTCCTTCGGTCTGGATGCCCAGTTCGTTGGCCGTCGGGTCGTTCTCAACTGACCAGGGCAGGATGGCCTCGTGGGATGTCCACCCTACAACATTGGCCGTTTCCGCTCCGATACGCTGTTTGACCAAGAACTCGCCGCTCTTGCGGATCAGGAAGTAAAGGTATGCCTGCCCGTCGCCTGCCAGATCTGATCCTCCCACGAACAAGCCGAAGGCCTCGTTGCGCGGTCCCGGGTCGAACTGAAAGATAGTGGCCGAGGCGTTGTAATCGCCTTCAGCGGTACTGGCCGGATGCCAGTAGATAGCCGCTGGTCCCGACGTCACATGCCAGCCAGGCGCCATGTTGGTAAAGAAGATGTCCGGGTTGGCCACGGACGAGTCCCCGGCCACGACGTAGTCATCCGAGGGCCGATCGAAGCGGATTTCCCAGTCGGCTGGCGAGGCAAGATTGCCGGGTAAAGGATTGTCAGCGTCAGGACGGGGGGAGACCGCCACGGCATCAGCCATGCCGGAAGGGGCGTCCGCTTCGGGCGATGCACAACCGGCAATCAGTAGGGCCAAGAGAAGTGGGAAGGAAGCCAGTCTAGTCTTCATGGTGTGGGTGCATGGGTGGTTCATGGTACGTTCAGTATACAGCGCCTTATTCTTTGACGGTGGTCATTTCCTCGAATACCGTGGCAATGTTGCCCGCAATACCGTCCGGGTTGCCTTGGAGCACATGACTCTGGAACCCTTCAAGTCCGTGCGCGCCTGTTTCGATGGCTGACATGCCGGCGTTGATTCCGGCCTCAGCCGCGTCCCGCAACGCGCCGAGGTAATCCCGCATCACCAGCAGATTTTCTCGTCGGCCCAGGACGCCGTTGGCCGGGTTGCCGTGACCGAAGATGAAAACGGTGTTGTCCGTGAATTGGTCGTGAGCCCGCTCCAAAACCGTCATCCAGTTGGCAGTATCCGCACCGGCACCCAGATCGATGTAGGCGTGCCGGTAATTGAATACCAGATCGCCCATGTGGACCACGTCGGCTTTCTCGAAGTGAATGATGGCATCGCCCGCCGTGTGGGCCGGACCAAAGTGATAGAGGCGAACGGTTTCGTCCCCGATCTCTTGGTGCCACGACTCCGCAAATGTCGTGTTCGCGTACGTCTGCGCATCCAGCGTTCCGCGCTGCTCGGCCTGCATGCGCTGCAGCATGGGTACCTTGTCATGCGCCACGATGTGCTTGGCGTCAGCGCCAAGCACGCTGTTACCCCCCGTATGATCGCCGTGGTGATGGGAGTTGATGAGCAGGTCTACAGTACGCCCCGAGCGTTTTTGCAGTCCGTCGCGGCATTCAGCGGCCGACTCCGGAAACTGGGAGTCCACGACAACCAAGGCATCGTCATTCATCAACCAGCCGATGGTGCCACCCCGGGATTCGAAGCGGCCCGCACCGCGACGGATGGGAGTAAACAGGCCTGCTCCTGGCCGTAGGTTAGAGGCGGGGAGCGGCAGGGCGCTCATGCCAAGGCTAACGCCTGCCAGGGTCGATGCGGTTCTCAGAAAGCGTCTTCGATGCATGACGGTGTGTCGGGTTTTGACAGCGTGATCGGAGTACAAACATGATACCCGAGGAACCGCCGTCGGGTTCGGCGCTTAATGCATGGCCTATGAGACGATTGAAATTCATTCTTTCCGGTGCCCTATTCGGGGTGCTACTGTTGTCGGTAGCCCGGGTGGCCCCTGCGCAGGACCTGAGCCGTCTGATCGAGGAGGCCGAAATTACCGGTGCCGTACTCGCTGTCATTGAGGATGGCGAGGTCGTCCGCGTGGACGCGGCCGGCGTGCGCAGCACGCAGACCAATCCGCCGATTACGGAGGACACGGTGTTTGAGGCTGAATCCCTCAGCAAGCTTATCGTAGCCTGGATTGCCCTGCGGCTAATGGAGGAGGACGTGTTGGATCTGGACCAGCCGCTTTCGGAATTGGCTCCTTGGCCCGACGCGCAACACGATGTGCGCTATCAGCGGATTACGCCTCGCATGGTACTCTCCCATACGTCCGGATTCCCCAACTTTCGAGCGTCGGGCCAGCAACTGCCTATCCTCTACGAGCCCGGGACCTACTTTACGTATTCAGGAGAGGGATTCCTCTTCCTGCAACACGTCATGGAGGCTGTGACGTATTCGAGCCTGGAGGAACTGGCCCGCAAATACGTTTTCGAACCTTTCGGGATGACGTCGTCCAGCTTCATCTGGCAGAGTGATTTCGGCTCCCGTATCGCTGTAGGCCACACGGATATGGACGAGGCCCTCGACAAGTTTGTCCCCCAATCGGCCAACGCAGCGGTTGGTCTCCATACCACGGCCCGCGACTACGCCCGGTTCATGACGGGCGTTCTGGCTTCCGACGAACTGGGCCGTCGACTGAGGCGGGAGATGTCCCTGGCGCAGGTAGATGCGCTCGATGGCATCTTCTGGGGCCTTGGATTCGGCATCCAGCCCACCCTAGACGGCTCGGCCCTCTGGGAGTGGGGCGACAATGCGGGCTACAAGTCATTCGCCTACATCGAGCCCGATGCCTCGAAGGGGTTGGTCTATCTTTCAAACAGCGCCAACGGCATGCTCATCCTGCATGAGCTCTTTGAGGAAGTCATCAGCGGCCCACAGACGGCGGTGCGTTGGCTGAATTACCAGCAGTATGACGACCCGGTGTACCAGCTTGGACGGCGGCTGCATTACGAATTGCTTGCTGGAGGCATGGACGCCGTCCGAGCCGATTATGATGTGGCAACGACCGAGCTGCCTGCGGAAGCTTTCGAGGAAGGTGCGCTCAATGCCCTCGGGTACCGGCTCTTGCGTCAAGGCATGGTTGAGGAGGCCGTGGATATTTTCCGCTTCAACGTGGAGCTCTACCCGGAGTCAGGCAACCCATACGACTCTCTCGGCGAAGCACTCATTGCAGCAGGGGACCTCGAGGGTGCATTGGAGAACTATGAGACGAGCGTGCGTCTGGACCCCGGTAATGACAACGGCGTGGCCATGATCAGTTATCTCGAAGCGCAGCTCGAAGCGGCCACAGGGCGGTAGCCTCAGGTTGTCCCCGCAAAAGCTCAGGGTCAGCCTCTGGCGCTACACCGCCGGGGTTATCGTCCCACCTGAGGACCTGCGCCCCGTTCATGCACTTCGAAGCCCAGCATCATGCCTGCGTGCAGGTGCTCGGCAATGTGACAGTGCGCCATCCATCTACCCGGATTGGAAACGTCGACCAGAATATCGACGGTTGACCCGACCGGAATGATAGTTGTGTCTTTCCAACCCATGTTGCGGTTCTCTACGCCATCGATGTGCGTGACCACGAAACGCTGCCCGTGCACATGGAAGGGGTGGTTCATGGGGTGGAACGAGGAGGGGTCGTTGAAGATGCGGATCTTGACCACATCGCCAATTTCCCACTGCCAGTTGATATCCATGCTTTTCTTACCGGTATCCTCGTCGAGGAGTACCCAGCGGGCCTCCTCGCCCGTGGACAGCCAGTTCATCATGGGCATGCCTTCGTTCCACTCAATGGGCGGGAAGTAGAGCGTATCCACTTCCATCATGCGCATCGTCATGGGATGAAGATCCTTCGTCTCAATGGTCAGGCGCAGGTTGTGGTCGGGCGCCTTGTCGAAATAGCGGCGGAAGGTGTCGATGTCGGCAATCGTGTCCTCGTTCGTACGCGCTTCGGCAAAAGCGTCGGCGTGGTCCTCTGACGTGGCGCCGGTGGCAGTAATTGTACCCAAATCGTGGGTTTCCGGCACGAAAATGCCCCGGAAGTGGTCGATGGCCTGGATGGAATTGGTGATGGTGTAGGTGCGGGCCTCATCGAAATACACATCCACGATGTAGCGCTCGGCCGGCGCAATGATGACACTCGATACGAACTGCTCGCGTTCCAGCTTGCTCACGTCGTCGGCAATGACTTTGATGCGGGCGCCATCGAAGGTCACGTTGAAGGTGCGCGTATTGGCCACATTGGTCAGGTAGAAGCGCACAACGTCGCCGGCCTGGATATCCAGATTGTAGTCCGTGATACCGTTGACCAGCATGATATTGCCGAAGCGGCCCATCAGCGCGTGCGTCGGGGCCTCTTCGCCGTAGGGGAAGAGGCCGTTGGCATCGACCAGGATATCATCGAGGATGAGTGGTACTTCCCGGTTGACCGGGGCGTAGTAGCCCTCTTCCGTGGGGTCAACCAGCATGTTGCCGTAAAGGCCAAGATCCTGCTGCACGTCCTCGCGCATGTGCGGGTGATACCAGTACATGCCCGTGTCGGGGAATTTCAGCTCATACGTGAAGGACTCGCCCGTTTCGACGGGATCCTGAGTCAGTCCCGGGATACCGTCGTAGGCGTTGTCCAGCCGTAGGCCGTGCCAGTGCACGGTTGTGGGCATGTCGATGTTGTTCGTGAACTCCACGACGACTTTGGACCCACGATCGGCCCGGATCAGGGGACCGGGATACATCCCGCCGTAGGCCATCATCACATACTCTTTACCGTTGATGGTTCGTCGCACCAGGGAGGCGTCCATGTGGAGGGTATCCCCATCGGCCATATCAATGATTTCAGAAGGCCTGGCCTCGGGATACATGGATACATCCATACCGAATCCTGGCAGGAAGGCGCCAACGTCCGGAATATCGTCCATCATACCCGGCATCATGGGCATGGTCATGCCGTCCATGGGGGCCATGCGCCAGACCAGACTATCGCCCATGGGCATGGCATGATTGTGGTGCATGTGCATCGAGTGATCCATCTCCTGGGCACGGATCTGCGTGACCGGGAATAGAGAGGCGACCAATACGAGCAGGCCAGCGAATCGGTAGGAATACATGCGATCAGGTGGGATGCTGTTCAGGGAAAAGTGCGCCCTAGTAGCCGTAGACGGCGCACGGTTCGGACTCGAATGGGCCGTGACCGGCCATCGTATGCATGAGACCGCTGCGGGACATGCCGCGAGAGACAACAGGGCCTGTCCACATGGCTCCCGGCTCTTTTTCAGCCGGTTCCAGTGTGATGACGAGCAGGAATTTGTTGAAATCGGTTTGGCCCGAAACACGCAGGTTCTCATCGAGGATGCCGAGCGCCCGGATCTGATCCAGCTGCGGGGTCGTGATCCAGGCCACGAGCACCTTGTCATCGTCCAGGCGGACGTTGCTCATCGATACGTCAATATTGATAT
The DNA here is from genome assembly GCA_018623785.1 of Bacteroidota bacterium. Classification (GTDB taxonomy): domain Bacteria; phylum Bacteroidota; class Rhodothermia; order Rhodothermales; family UBA10348; genus JAAZVD01. The sequence continues at coordinate 5,448 of JAAZVD010000008.1, forward strand.
GAAACGAGCCTGACTCAGATACGGAAATGCCGAAGGGAGAGGCGACGTAGGTTACTTCGCCTTTACCCTTGGCCAGACGCGCGCCCGGCACTTTGCGCGTGGTCACGAGCTCGATTTCGTAGTAGTCGGGCGAGGATAGCGTAGTGCAGGCAGGTGTAGCCTCCGAGGGCGAACTGTCCGCGTCCAAGGTAGGCGATGCCAGTACAGCAACAGCCAGCATCAGGAGCGATCCGAAGTAACGTAGGATGGGCATGGGGAAGACGAAGCGATTGGACCTTATACACTAATGCCTGAGCTGAGAACGGGATCCGCCGCTGATCGCTTCCCGCGTACAAAAAAGGGCGGGGCGCCTGCCGGCGCCCCGCCCTTGAAAATCGTTAGCTGTCGGTCTCAACGCGTTCCTTCCCGAGACTCCTCATCCCAGTGCTGCACGGACGATACGTTGGGCACGCCCCAATCCTCGCCATTCCACCCGTTGAAGCCTTCCATGCGGAAGGTCCAGAAGCCGGTTGTCATGTCGGAAATCACGATCAGGCCGTCTTCGTTACGCACATCCACGCCGAAGGCTCCCTTTGCCACGTTGCCGGCCATGCCGCCGTTGTTGCGACTGCCCGTGAAGGTATCGAAGTAGGCTACCGTCCGCGGCTTCTTCGGATCCTCCATCGAGAACACTTGCAGCCCATCGTGATAGCCGCTTACGAAGACGTACGGCCAACGCACCTCATGATTATGCACCAGACCTTCCCAGTGCGGCGTCCATGCAGCGATGGGGCTGTTAATGTTGGACACCTCTCCATCGAGTCCAGGCTGCAGGTCGAAAATGCGTAGCGGGGCATATTTGTACTCCGTCTCGGCTACCGCATACCGACCATTCGGACCGGGCGTAAAGGTGTGTCCGCTCCGAACACCATTGATTCCCGTCAGGCTGACCAGCAATTCCGGGTTGTCGATATCCGTGAAGTCATAAACGTAGTAGCCGCCCGTACCGCCGCCGTAGAAGCGATCCGTGCCGGTGTCGACGTGGTAACCGGCATAAAAGTCGTGGTAACCGCGGCGGCTTGACTCGGCCGGTGTGGGAATACGACCAACGAGCGCCTTTTCAACATCACCCTCGACTACCATTCCCAGATCATATACGTTGGCAAACGCATCAGAAACCGTGCTCAAGAGCAGCACCCGTCCCGATGAGTGCTTGTATACGAAGATGTTGTGGAACCCACCCGGCGTATCCGGCTCGTGGATGCGGGCCACTTCGCGTACGGTCGAAGGGTCGGGCAAATCAGTGACGTCGAGTACAACGGCGCCCAAATCGTGGTTTGGACCGCCAGCGCCGAATTGCAGGGATTGTACCACATAGTAGCGGTCTTTCCACTTGAAGTACTTTACGTCCATGCCGCCTGTACGCATGTGCAGGTCCTGGTTCTCAATGCGCCACCTGTAGATGACCTTTGGATTGGACGGGTCGGAAAGGTCAATGATATCGGTCCCCTTTTCGCCCATTTCAGCGTAATGCATGCGGGCCACATACGCATATGGCCTGCTGACTTCCTGCTCCAGATCCATGTCTGCCACGCTCAGGCGGGGGCCGAGCGGAATGTGCCCGAGGACGTCAATGTTGTCGCTGCCCGGATTCGTGGGCGTCCAGGGGGTATCCTGGGCCTGGCCGTTCCGGGGCCCGAAAGCAAAGGCCATGATGAACAGGCCGGCAAGGATGAACGTGGTGCGTTTCATGATCGAGTGAATGCTTGAGAGTGCGGGTTGAACGCCTTCCGAGAGAGGGTAGACGTCAACATGATGATTCAAGGGCAGGATTGTCAGCGAGTGCCCTCCTTGGACTCCTCATCCCATTCCTGAACGGAGGAGATGTTGGGAACGCCCCAATCCTCGCCGTTCCAGCCGTTAAAGCCGTCCATGCGAAAGGACCAGAAGCCGGTGGAGCCGTCCGAGATGACGATCAGGCCGTCCGCGTTGCGGACATCCACACCGAAGGCGCCGTCCATGACACCGCCCGTGGCATTGATGATGGTGTCGTAGTACCCGATGGTCTGCGGGTTCTCGGGGTCCTCGAGCGAGAAGACCTGAAGGCCATCGAGATAGCCGCTTACGAACACATACGGCCAGCGCACTTCGTGGTTGTGGACCAGATTTTCCCAGTTGGCCGTCCACGCCGAAATGGGATAGTTGATGTTCTGGCGCTCACCGTCCAGGGCTGGCTGCAGGTCGAAGATGCGCAGCGGCGCATACTTGTACTCTGTTTCGGCAATGACGTAGCGGCCAGTGGGGCCCGGGGTAAACGTATGGCCGTAGCTGACGCCCGGGATGCCGGTCAGGGTGATGCGCAGTTCGGGGCTCTCGATATCGGAGATGTCATACACATAGTAGCCGCCGAAGCCGCCGCCGTAAAAGCGATCTTCGCCCGTGTCCGGGTGGAATGACGCGTAGAAATCATGGTAGCCGCGGCGCCCGCCTGTGTCGCCGGGAATGGGAATATTGCCGGCGAGCGCATCTTCGATATCTCCCGAAACGACCTTGGACAAATCATACACGTTGGCGCCCGGGCCGCGCACCGTAGTGATCAGGTACGGCGTGCCGTTCGAGTGCTTGTAGATAAAGATGTTGTGGAAGCCGCCCGGCATCTCGGATTCTCGGATGCGGGCTACTTCTACTACAGCGTCCGGGTCCGGCAGGCCCGTAACATCAAAGACAACAGCCCCCAGATCATAGTCAGGGCCTTGGCTGAATTGCGTGGAAAGGACCACATAGTAGCGTCCAGCGTGCTTGAACTGCTTGATATCGAGCGCGCCCACGCCGGCGTTCAAGTCATCGTTGCTGTTGATCCAGCGTTTGAGGAGGCGGGGGCGAGCAGGATCAGAGATATCGATGATATCCATACCGCGCGCATAATTGTCTCGGTAGCGAGCCTTGGCCACGTAGGCGTAGGGACGCTCCAGCTCCTGCTCGAGCTCGATATCGGCAACGGACTCGGGCGCACCCAGCGGCAGGTGACCCTGCACATGGATGTTGTCGCTACCCGGATTGGTAGGCGTTTGGGCCGAGGCACCGGCCACCCATCCGAGCATAAGCGCAACGCAGATCAGCCTGCTCATCGGGTACCCTCTTTGGATTCCTCTTCCCAGTGCTGCACGGAAGAGATGTTGGGCATGCCCCAATCTTCGCCGTTCCAGCCGTTGAAGCCTTCCATACGGAAGGTCCAGAAACCGGTAGACATGTCCGAAATGACGATCAGGCCATCCTCATTGCGCACATCCACACCGAAGGCGCCGTTATACATGCCGAACTCGCCTTCCATGAGTTTTGGCCCCGTGTACGTGTCGTAATAGGCCACCGTCGTCGGTGTCGAGGGATCCATCATCGAAAACACTTGCAGCCCATCAAGATACCCGGAGACGAATACGTAGGGCCAACGCACTTCATGGTTGTGGACCAGGTGCTCCCAGTTGGCGGTCCAGGCGGAGATGGGGCGTCGAATATTTTCAACCTCTCCGTCCATACCTGGCTTCAGGTCGAACATGCGCAAGGGTGCGTACTGGTACTCCGTTTCCGTAACGGCATAGCGCCCATCCGGGCTGGGAGTGAAAGTGTGGCCCCATTGAACGCCCTGAATGCCCGTCATCTCGAACTCCATGGTCGGTTTGGCCACGTCAGTGACATTCCAGACGTAGTATCCCCCGGTACCTCCACCGTAGAACAGGTCTGCCTCCTTATCAGGATTCCAGGCAACATAGAGATCATGATAGAACAAAGGAGACGGCAGTATGTCTTCTGCGCCAGCCGGTCCTCCGACCGCTTCGGGTGGTACGGGCACAGCGGCTACCAAGGCGTTTTCGACATCTCCAGAAACTACCTTTCCCATGTCATAGACACTGGCTTGTCCTGCGTTGACGGTCGTAAAGAGGTAGACATTGCCGTCGGAGTGCTGGTAAAGGAAGATGTTATGGAAGCCACCCGGCCAGCGGGATTCCGTAATGCGGGCCACCTCCACGACACTGTCCGCATCAGGCAGTCCGGTTACATCGAAAACGACAGCGCCGAGGTCATAGTTGGGACCTGGTCCAAACTGAAAGGACTGCACGACATACGTGCGGCCCTGCCACTTGAAATACTTGACATCCATGCCTCCAAGGCCGGTATGCAGGTATTCGTTTTCGATTCGCCATTCCATCAGAACCTGCGGCGAAGCGGGATCTGAGAGGTCAATGACGTCCATGCCTTTGGCCACGTATTCTCCCAGATGCCCACGAGCCACGTACGCATACGGGCGGTCCATGTCCTGCTCCAGTTCCAAGTCCATGACACTGAGGACGCCTCCCAAGGGGATGTGACCCTCTACGGATATGTTATCCGTGCCCCGCTTGTCCACCGACTGTGCGGTAGCCACAGTGGGCAACAGGAGCAGGGTCAACACGAAAAGGAAAGATGCCTGATGTTTCATGGTAGTGCAGGTTGATACGGAAAGTGACGAGGCCTTCGAGCGGGATGGCTTGGGGTCAGCGTGTGCCTTCTTTCGACTCCTCGTCCCACTGCTGCACGGAAGAGATGTTGGGCATGCCCCAATCCTCGCCGTTCCAACCGTTGAAGCCTTCCATACGGAAGGTCCAGAAGCCGGTGGACATGTCCGAAATGACGATCAGCCCGTCTTCGTTGCGTACATCCACGCCGAAAGCGCCGTTACCGACCGCGCCGCCCATGGCACCCACGTCACGCGGGCCTGTGTACGTATCGTAGTAACCCACCGTCACAGGATGCTCCGGGTCCATCATGGAGAAGATCTGCAGGCCGTCGTGGTAGCCGCTCACGAACACATAGGGCCAGCGGACTTCGTGGTTGTGGACCAGGTTCTTCCAGTTGGCCGTCCAGGCCGAGATGGGGCGACGGATGTTTTCCGTTTCGCCATCCATGGCCGGCTTCATGTCGAACATGCGCAGCGGTGCGTACTGGTATTCCGTTTCCGTGATGGCGTAGCGTCCATCGGGGCTCGGTGTGAACGTGTGGCCCCAGTCAACGCCCGTGATACCGGTCATCGAGAACTCAAGCTCAGGGTTCTCGGGGTCTGAGATGTTGTAGACATAGTAGCCGCCTTGGCCACCGCCATAGAACAGATCGGCTTCCTTGTCTGGATTCCAGGCGGCGTAGAGGTCGTGGTAGAACCCGTATTCATCAACCGCAATCGGCACCGTGCCTACGTAAGCATCCTCGACATCGCCACTGACGGCTTTGCCAAGATCGTAGATGTTGGCGCCCGGCCCGTTGATCGTGGTCAGGAGCAGTACACGCCCGTCCGAGTGTTTGTAAATGAAGATGTTATGGAAGCCGCCTGGCAGGTCTGGCTCATGGATGCGGGCCACTTCAAACACCTTGGAGGCGTCCGGCAGGCCGGTTACATCGAGGATATAGGCGCCCAGATCCTGATTCGGTCCCTGACCGAACTGCGTGGACTGAACGACATAGTAGCGCCCGTCGTACTTGAAATATTTGATGTCCATGCCGCCTAGCCCCGTGTGCAAGTCCGGGTTTTCCATGCGCCAGCGCAGGAGCACCTTGGGGTTGGACGGGTCGGCAATGTCGATGATGTCCGTTCCCCGCTCGGAGTTTGGTCCAACCGTGCCTCGAGCTACGTAGGCATAGGGACGGGACATTTCCTGCTCAACTTCCATGTCCATCGTATTCAGGATACCACCAAGAGGAATATGTCCTTCTACCGAAATGTTGTCCGAACCGGGCTCGAGGGTTGTCCAGGGCGTCTCGTCCTGGGCGGAGGCCGGCAGGATCAGCAGCAAGGCCAAGGTCAACAGGGGGATCAGTCGTTTCATGAGGTAAGCTGAAAGAGTGGTTGAGTGCTCAAGTGAGAGGAATTCAGTGGGAATCAGCGCGTGCCTTCCTTGGATTCTTCGTCCCATTTCTGGACGGAGGAAATATCGGGCTGTCCCCAGTCTTCGCCATTCCAACCGTTGAAGCCTTCCATACGGAAGCTCCAGAAGCCGGTGGTCATATCCGAAATGACGATCAGGCCGTCCTCGTTGCGGACATCGACGCCGAATGCACCGTTGATGACGGGCGAAAAGCCCTCGGTGTTCGTGCCGAGGTAGGTGTCATAGTAGCCCACCGTCTGTGGATTTTTCGGGTCCTCCAGGGAAAAGACCTGCAGGCCATCCAGGTAGGCGCTCACGAAGACGTAGGGCCAGCGGACTTCGTGGTTGTGGCTCAGGTTTTCCCAGTTAGCCGTCCAAGCCGAAATCGGCTGGTTGATGTTCAGGCGCTCGCCGTCGAGAGCCGGCTTGAGGTCGAAGATCCGCAGCGGAGCATACTGATATTCCGCCTCGGCCACGACATAGCGTCCGTCCGGGGACGGGGTGAACGTGTGGCCCCATGTCACGCCCGACACGTTTTGCAGCGTGACCCGGATTTCCGGATTGTGGATGTCTGTGATGTTCCACACGTAGTACCCGCCGCTGCCGCCTCCGTAGAAGCGGTCCTCGCCCGAATCAGGGTGCCAAGCAGCGTAGTGGTCGTGATAGGAGCGGCGTTCCGTTTCGGGCTCGTACGTCGGGATCGTGGCCACGTAGGAGTTCTCGATATCGCCGGCCACGGCCTTATGCAGATCGAAGGCCTGGACCATGTCACCCCGCACGGTGGCCAGCAGGTAGATATTACCGTCCGAATGCTTGTAGATAAAGATGTTGTGCATGCCGCCCGGATTGTCCGGTAGCACCCATCGACCTACCTCTGTCAGCTTCTCAGGCAGATCGGTCACGTCGAAAAGCACGGCACCGAGCTCGTAGTGCGGGCCGCCACTGAATTCAAAGGACTGCACGACATAATAGCGGCCACCGGTCTTGAAATATTTGACATCCATGCCGCCACGGTTGGGAAGGAGATCCTGATACTCCAGGCGGTAGCGGTGGATGACCTCCGGGTTGGAGGGGTCCGAGAGATCAATGACATCCATGCCTTTCGGACCGCCATCCACGATGGAGGCGCGGCTTACATAGGCATAGGGACGGTCCAGCTCTTGCTCGAGCTCGATGTCCGTGACGCTCGAGTGCTTGCCAAGGGGCACATGTCCGAGCACTTCCATGTTGTCGGATCCGGGTTTAAGGGCCGTAGCCTGCCCCAGTGCAAGCGGGGCGAGCAGACTGGATGCCGCCACTAGGGCGAACAATCGGAGAACCGGGTTGAATGTCATGTCAGATATGCGGGTGATAGGTGGGTGATATCGGTGGGAGGCTCACTCCTCGAGCATGCCTTCCCAATTCTGTGCGCTCGAAACGTTGGGCATGCCCCAATCGTTGCCGTTCCACCGGTGGAAGCCTTCCATCTTCAAGGCCCAGAAGCCGGTGGTCATGTCGCTGACCACGATCAGGCCGTCAGCGTTGCGGACATCGACGCCCCAGGCGCCATCATAGACCTGCCACGTGTACGGGCTGCCCATGCGCTCCATAGCCGCGCCGCGGTCGTTGTGGATGCCGTTGAACGTATCGTAGTAGGCTACGGTGTAGGGATTCTCGGGATCGACCATGTTGAAGACGCCGAGGCCGGTCTGGTAACCGCTCACAAAGACATAGGGCCAGCGGACTTCGTGGTTGTGGGCGATGCTTTTCCAGTCGGCATGCCAAGCCCCCACGGCGTGGTCGATGTTCTTGTCGGGAAGCGTCCCATCGAGCGCCGGCCGCAGGTCAAAGATGCGCAGCGGCTGGTACTGAAACTCGGTTTCTCCGATCGCAAAGTTTCCATCGGGTGTAGGGGTAAACGTGTGGCCCCAGGCAACGCCCGGGACGCCGACCATGGTTGCCAGAAGGTCAGGGTTGTCCAGATCCGTCACGTTGTAAACGTAGTAGCCACTGCCACCGCCACCGTAGAAGCGGTCCTGACCGCTCTCGGGATGATATTGCACCATGAAGTCATGATAACCCCGCGACCACATACCCTCGGTCTCATGCACGGGAATCCGGGCTACGAGCTCCCGGTTGTCATCGCGCAGAAGGGGGTCCATCTCGGTCTGATCGCCATCTACAAATCGGGCCATATCGAAGACCTTGGCATACCCCGCCGATGTGGCAAACAGCAGGGGCTTGCCCGAGCTGTGGTTGTACATGAAAATGTTATGGAAGCCTCCGGGTGCGTCCGATTGCCGCATTCGGCCCACTTCGGTCATGGAGCCGGGTAGATCGGTCACATCGAACACGATGGCACCGACATCCGAGTTGGGACCGGACTGCCTGAGCTGCATGGACTGCACGTAGTAGTAGCGCCCGTTGTGCTTGAAATACCGGCCGTCCATGGCGCCGCCCGCATGCAGGTCTTCGTTCTCGATCCGCCAGCGGTGAATGACCTTGGCATGGTCCGGGTCGCTAAGGTCTATGACATCGAACCCAATGGCACCGTTGCGACGGGCTACGTAGGCATAGGGCCGTGACATCTCCTGCTCGATCTCGATATCGGATATCGTACCCGCTGCACCGAGCGGAATATGGGACATCACCGTGATGTTGGCCGAACCGCGCTGTCCGGGTGGGGGTGGATGGGGTGGCTGTTCAATACCCATCTGGGCCGTAGCAGGTACTGCGGTAAGCAGGGCCGCAACAAGGAGGTACAGTGGTTTCATGACTACCACCTCGTTGATCCTGTGGGACCGTTGTCCCAGTCCTGGACGGTGCTGACGTTGGCAAAGCCCCAGCCGCGGCCATCCCAGCCTTCAAATCCTTCCATGCGGATGAGCCACAAGCCCGTATTGACGTCTGTGACGGCAATCAAGCCGTCATGATTCCTGACGTCAACATCCCAAGCACCGTTTCGGTGCGTACGCTCATTGGAGAGCGATGCTCTTGGCCCGTCCCAGGTATCGTAGTAGCCGACCGTGTAGGGTTCAAACGGGTTCATCATATTGAACACCTGCAGCCCGTCGTCCATGGCCGCCGTGAATACAAAAGGCCAGCGCAGTTCATGGTTTTCAGCCAGATTGCGCCAGTCGGCGGTCCAAGCGCCGGCAGCCACGCGGATGCGAGGCACCATACCCTCGAAAGCGGGACGCAGGTCAAAAATGCGCATGGGGGCCGTGCGATAGCCTGCAGCCGTCACCAGGTGCGTGCCATCCGGGGTGGCTGACACCGCATGGCCGATCTGTACGGCTGCTGAACTGACTTCCGTAATGAGAGACGGATTGGCAGGAGATGAGATATCAAATACGTAGTAGCCTCCCGCACCTGCTGCATAGAGCCGGTCCGTTTCGGAGTCTGCATGCCACTGTGCGGTCATGGCGTGGTAGCCGTAGTCTACGTTGACCACCGTTTCCGGTAGGGCGTAGGACGCTGTTGGATCCGTGACTCCCTCGAGCAGCTGCTGGATGTCATAGACATCGATGGGGCCGCCACCCGTGGCAAACAGATAGCTGCGCCCGTTGGAGTGCCGGTAGGCAAATACATGGTGGTATCCCGCTGGACGTAAAATATCGGCTGCAGGGTCAAACTGGCCTTCATCGGGATCCGTGACCTCCCGGATGGAGAGTCCCTCCGAGTGCGTTGCAGCCAGGTAGGAGCGGGAGCCGAGTCGGAACAGCGTCAGATCTCCGATTTCCCGGGTTTGGAGACGCCATAATCCCACTTCGATCGGGCGCTCCGGATGGTTGATGGTGATAGCCACGACCTCGGAGCCATCACCATTATTTCGGGCCACAAACAGGAAGGGGCGACCCTTCTCCTGTTCCATAACGAGATGTCCGGTTCCGCGTCCGAGGGCCTCGAAACCGGCAGAGGGGGACTCGGTCGATTGCATGCCTCCGAGCGGGAGATGGCCCACTAATACCAAATTACGACTGCCCCGGGAGCCGTCCTGACGGGCCTCAGCCGGCACGACGCAATACAGCAGGAGGGCGACCACGCCAAGCGCCAGGGTCGGGTGAAAGCGCATGTGGGAGCAGAACTGAGTGAAAAAGTGGCTTTGAAAGCCATACGGGGGGAATTCGACGTTACGAAGCACAGC
>JAAZVD010000156.1 GCA_018623785.1 Bacteroidota bacterium
GAGCACCAAATCCCTGAAACTTTCGGCGTTCTCAATGCCGTAGAGTTTGACCAAGGCACCTTGGGCGGTGGACCCGGCCGTTTCAATGGAGAGCGCCTGAATATCGAAAACACGCATCAACGGTCCCTCGACCATCCCAAGATCCGTGATTTTATCCAGCGGAATGGTCTTTTCAACCCGCACGAAAAAACCCATCCGTACGATGAGCGTGCGTTCGGTCAAAACACACTCCATGCGCTCCAGGTAGCGACCCATCAGCCACATACCCATCATCCACCAAAGCGGAATGAGCGGAATGCCGACGAGCGTGACACACAGAGTAATGGTGCCACCCAGCAGCCCGTATTTGCGCACATCCGGATTAAATGTAGCGCGTCTAAGTACGACTGGCGTGTTGCCGGAGGACGTGGTAGCCTTACTTTTCATGAGCCAGATCCCTCGGTCAATTTACCCTGCTGCCGAAAATAGATCATTGTCGTATCGATGGTACCGTGCCGCATTCGGCTCTTGACCTCTTCCACGCTGAGGCCATCATTGAGCCAAATGAGGGCTGCTGTATGCGTCAAGCTGTGTGGCGTGATGCCGTCGCGCTTGATGCCTGCACGTTCCAAGTGATGATTGACACGGCTTCGGACCGATCGGGTGTTGAGCCGCTTTCCCTCACTCCGATGCCCATGGGAGACGAAGAGCGGATCTTCCGGGCGAATGCGGTCGCGCGTATCCAGATACAGGCGAAGGGCATCCATAACCGGTGGATCGATGGGCACCTGCTGATCCTTGACAGTATGCCCTTTACCCTGAATCCGTAAATACCATCCCATCAAGGTCTGCTCCAGGTCCTGAACGTTGGAGCGAACGATTTCTATTTCGGAAAGACCTGCAAACAGCATGGCATGCACTATGGCCCGATCACGCTTGGCAATATCCTCGGCCGAATCGGAAGGGTTATCCAGAACAGCCAGCAATTGCGCCACATCCTCGTCGGTCAGGAACTGACGCGAATGAGAGGCTGGTCTACGGTTGCCTTTCACGGACGTAGCAGGATTTTCAGGCAAAAGTCCTGTGTCGGTGAGGAACTGACACAGGCGCCGCACGGCCGTCAAATAGGTAGAAACCGACACCTGATGCAGCCCTTTCTCCTCCATCAAGTAGGTCTTGTAGTCCTCAATGTCCGATGTTCGGAAGCGACACGCTCCCTTTCCCCGTACAAACCAGCGTTCAAATTCGTTGAGAGAGCGACGATAAGTCCCCACCGTTTCCGAACTCTTGTCTTTGAGATAGCCCTCCAGGAACTCCTTTATAAGACGCTGGAAATCTGAAAGGGCGAGCTCAATACCCTCCGGTGTGGAGGTCGCTTTTTCTGTGGGGGGCACCTTCGCTGTGGAGGGCGCCTTCGCTTCCGGAGATGATATACCGATCGACTCGGCCATGACTACTCGGGGTGTGCTGACGGCAAACCGTGCGCGACGTACGCGTGCACCATGACTCCCTGGTATCGGCATGAGGCGACGAACCTGTGGAGACACATGCTGCAATAACGGCTATGTAAAAGAAACGACGCCCACCCCGAAAATGTCAATAACGGAAATTAAACTGGCGAGTAGCCCCCCTGAAATCCACTATTACAGTATTACCATACCGCAATGGGCCATTAAAGCGCTTAAACGCCGATACCAGTATGGTAATACTGTAATATGCAAAATCGGACCTACCCCCTCCTGCCACCTTCAGATCAAAAAGCGGAGTTACCCGGCCAACAGCGCCAGCCGAAGCACCACCGCTGCGGTGTAGAGAAGAAAAAGCAGCGGCCGTAGCAGTAACGGTAACGACAACAGCGGCGGCAGCAACGTCAGCGATGACAGCAGCTGTCACAGCAGCAGCAGCCTAACGCAGTTCGCCGTGCGGTCCGAAGGACTCCATGACGTCGGTGTAGCGACGCAGGAAGGACGATGCCATGGCGCCGTCAACGATGCGGTGATCGTAGGAGAGCGATACGTACATCATGCTGCGGATGGCAATCGTGTCTCCGATGTTTGGATCTTCGATGACCATCGGCCGCTTTTTGATAGCTCCCGTTGCCAAGATGGCGACCTGCGGCTGGTTGATGATGGGCGTGCCCATGATCGATCCGAGCGAGCCGACGTTCGTAACGGTAAACGTACCGCCAGAGAGTTGATCGGGCAGGAGCTGCTTGCTGCGGGCGCGAGAAGCCAGATCGTTGGCTGCATGCGCCAGGCCGATGACATTCATCTGACCGGCATTACGGATGACCGGTGCCACGAGGCCTGTCTTGCCGATAGCAACGGCAATACCCACGTGATAATCTTTCCGGACGTGGATCTCCTGCCCTTCTACCGAACTGTTCAGTATTGGATGATCCTTCAGCGCCTCGACGGCCGCGAAGACAAAGAAGGGAGTGTAGGTCAGCTTGATACCTTCTCGCTGCTGGAACGCGGCTTTGTTGGCCTCACGGAAACGTACCAGGTTCGTGACATCGATTTCAGCAAACGAGGTAACGTGCGCCGACGTGGCCTTGGATCGCGTCATGTGCTCGGCAATAATCTGCCGCATACGATCCATTTTGATGATTTCAACGCGAGACTCACCGGCCTGAGCGATTTGCGTCGGCTCAAAAGAGACCGGCGCAGCCACTGGTGTCGCTCCGGGTGTAGTCGCCGCCACGGATGCTACTGCGGGTGCTTGCGCCGCCGGTACGGCAGCCGGAGCCTGTCCACGGTTCCGGAGATAGGCCATCAAGTCGGCCTTCGTGATCCTGTTTTCGCGGCCTGAGCCGGAAAGGGACTGCAGTTCGGCCAGTGATACCCCTTCCTTCTCGGCAATGGAACGCACAAGCGGCGAGAAGAATATGCCATCCGGGCCTTTGCGCGGAATGGGCGATCCGTCGCCAGAATGTGCCGGGGCAGCTTCCGCCGCTAACGCAGGAGCAGGAGATGCAGATGCTGGAGCCGCCGCCTGAGCGGGGGCTGCCGCCTGACTGCTCTGTACCGGTGCGCTGCCGGATGCCAAGATGACAGCAATGCGCGTGCCCACCTCTACGGTGTCTCCTTCCGGTACAAGAATTTCGGAAACAATACCGGCGGCCGGTGAGGGCACTTCGGTATCCACCTTGTCCGTGGCAATTTCCAGAAGGGTTTCGTCCAGCTCAATCGAATCGCCTGGCTGCTTATGCCAGGCCAGGACAGTGCCCTCCATGATGCTCTCGCCCATCTTGGGCATGAGTACATCCACGCCATCTCCTGAGGCGCCGTTCATGGCCAGCGCCTGGGCGTCAGCTGCAGGAGCCTCCGTTGAAGGTGCGGGAGCAGCGGTCTCGGTCTCGGCCGGGGCAGGTTCTGCAGGCGCCGGTGCTTCCGGAGCAGGTGACTCGACCACCACGGCTTCGGAGGCATCTGTTTCGATGACCGCGATAATCGTTCCCACATCTACCGTATCGCCCTCATCCACCTTGACCTCGGTCAGGACGCCGGCGGCGGGAGATGGGACTTCCGTGTCCACCTTGTCCGTCCCGATTTCCAGGAGCGCTTCGTCCATTTCCACCGCGTCACCGGGCTTCTTGATCCATTCGATGACGGTGCCTTCTGTGATACTCTCGCCCATCTTGGGCATGGAGACTTCAACCTTGGCCATGGGAGTGTGCGCTTGCTGTAACGGTGTGGGGAAAAAGGCAGTCCGAGACTTCCTCGTTGAATACGAGATCTATGATACGCACTGTGGCGGATCGGTTTCTCGAATCATCCGATTCGGATGATCAGAGCACAGCGGGAAACCGATCCGCCACACACGTTCAGCACATCAAGCAATCAGCGGGGCAATAACGAGTGCTACCACGGCGATCAGCTTGATCAGGATGTTCAGCGACGGACCGGAGGTATCCTTGAGCGGATCACCAACCGTGTCACCGACAACAGCGGCTTTGTGGGCGTCTGAGCCCTTGCCGTACTCCTTGCCGTCGACCGTGACCTTGCCTTCGATCATCTTCTTGGCGTTATCCCATGCGCCACCAGCGTTGGACTGGAAGATGGCAAAGAGGACGCCCGAGACCGTTACGCCGGCCAGGAGACCACCAAGCATGTTCTTGTCGATGAATCCGATGACGACCGGTACGAGAACCGCAAGGAGGCCGGGAGCCACCATCTCGCGGATGGCTGCTTTGGTCGAGATCTCGACGCAGCGCTCATGGTCCGGCTTGGCCGTGCCTTCGCGCAGACCCGGGATTTCGGCGAACTGACGTCCCACTTCCTTGATCATGTCACCGGCAGCGCGGCCTACAGCCCCCATAGCCATGGCCGAGAATACGTACGGCAGCATGGCACCGAGCAGCAGACCGGCCAGGATTTTTGGATTGGCCACGTCGATGTTCTCGACGCCAGCCTGCTGCATGAAAGCAGCAAACAGACCCAGCGCCGTCAGTGCAGCCGAACCGATCGCAAATCCTTTACCGATGGCAGCCGTCGTGTTGCCCACAGCGTCCAGCTTATCGGTACGCTCACGCACTTCTGGAGGAAGTTCTGCCATTTCGGCAATGCCACCAGCGTTGTCCGAGATCGGACCATAGGCATCAACAGCCAGCTGGATGCCCGTAACCGACAGCATACCGACTGCGGCGATGGCTATTCCGTACAGGCCGGCAAACGTGAACGCGCCGATGATACCGAGCGCGAGGATGACGGCCGGAAGACCCGTGGAGTACATACCCACACCGAGACCGGCAATGATGTTCGTGGCCGAGCCAGTGACCGACTGAGAAGCGATACCTGTAACGGGCTTCCTATCGGTGGCCGTGTA
>JAAZVD010000157.1 GCA_018623785.1 Bacteroidota bacterium
GCAACGGCCGCTCTCATTGACGCCGGCGGAGACCTTTTTGCCCTCGGCCGTCCCGAGGCAACGCGGCCCTGGAACGTAGGTATCCGCCATCCTGAACGGGCGCAGGACTTGGTAGCCACGATCGAGGTGGAAAACGAGGCCGTTGCCACGTCCGGCACCTACCTGCGCACGCGCATACTACATGGCAAGGACGTCTCGCATCTGGTGGACCCTCGAACCGGCCGGTCCGTGAATCATGTGGTCAGCGCCACTATTGTGGCCCGAGACACCATGACGGCAGACGCCTTGGCCACGGCTGTTTCCGTGGCCAGTCGCCATCATGGGCAGGATCTGATCGAGCGCCAAGCCGGCGTGGAAGGATTCCTGGTCTATGCCGATGGTACGTCCTACACGTCGAAGGGACTGCGGCAGCGGCTTCGTATCCTCTAGACGCTGCTGCGCCGCCGACTAGCTGGCGGCCGTGATGTCGATGATGCCCCCCTGGCCGATGCGCGCCCGTTGACCGCTTTTGAGCCGATCGAATACCTCCCGGTCGACGGCGACCATGGGAAATGCGCGCTCATACATTTCATCGGCCACCACAGAGGCTAGCGCCAAGAAGACATCGGCGCGGTCGGTGATGATGCCGGCCGGCGCCACACCGCGCCGAACGGACTCGAGCAGGATAGCGGTAGTCGTCGAGGAGCCACGCGTAAATGGGAGCGCTAGAATCCGACCCGTTCCGATGTCGCCCGACAACGGATGACGACGATCGATGATTTCCCCGGTGTGCTGGTCGTAACCACCCCAGAACGATAGCGGCTCGGCAGAGGCCAACAGCACGCCCTCCGCTTCGCCCGGAATGATGATCGTTCCTGTTACGCTTTCCATGGCCCCTCCTCACGCTTTACACGGCCCAAAACGGCTGATTCCACACAATCCGACAGCCTACCATAAACGACATCCGTCCCAAGCAGCCCCGGGGAGTAATAGGCGTATTTGGCGGAATTCGTCATCAGGTTCTTGATGCGATCGGGCAGCATGGGCGACGTGAGTGGGCAGGTATCCACGGTAATCTTGGCACCAAAGGCTTCGATGGGTTCAAGCAGCCCCACATGCCCGGCAACCATCCGGACGGTCCTGCTGCACGTTACCAGAAAATCCACGCCCTCGGCCTTTCTGCGTCCCGCAACGAGCGGTGCAAGCGCCTTGAACTCGTCAATGGAGAAATGCGGACTGCCAAGCACGACCATATCCAGTTGTTCGCCATCGGCCGTGGACAGATCCCGGTAGGAGGCACGCAGCTCGTCCATCCCGACCTCGATGACGCGCGGTGGCATGTCGCCCTGAAACGCTGCCTCCGTAGTTGGTGCTTCCGGTGTTACCCCAACCATGTGGAAGAGTGCGATGGCGCCGGCCGAGGCACCGCCGGCGCACACGGCCTTGAGCTGGTCGTTGGTTGGCTGCACCTCCATACCCTCGATAACAGGGATTCCGTCCGGCGCCATGCGGCCGATCAAATGCCCCAACACCGGATAGAATGCATCATCTTCCTGCAGCTGCCGCGACACCCCGCGGAGCCTGAGCAATACCGTGCCTTTTCTACCTTCGTCCAGGTGCAGTCCGGCCGCCGGCACGCGGCCCGTGATGGCCGCACAGATGTCCAGTAGATCCGGATAGCGCTCTGTGCGTGCTCCGATGACCGAATTGTAGTAGCCGATGACGTTCGATTCGCCGGCGGCAATCTGCTGTCCGAACGACGGGGCATGCTCCGTTTGGTAGGGCGCGCAGGTCCACGTGGGAATGCAGCCCATCGCTTCATAGGCCCGCATCTGCCGGGTAGCATTCGCGGCTACCTCCTCCGGAACCTCCCACTCCTGCCAGCCATGTTCATCCACACCGCTCACATTGAGTGTAGCCGGCACACGAACTTTCGCCCCCAACGCGGCCAGACGCTCGGCATACTCCATCGTGGCAATGCCCATATAGACCGTAGAGTCGATGTGTGCTGCCTCGACATCCATGAAACGATCCACGCCGAATACCGGAAGCATCCGGTTCAGGATTCGCATGGCCATTTGGGCCGCCGGCCCCTCTTCCCCGGCCAGCAGAGCCTTGTCATAATCGGTCAGCACCATCAATTGCCTTGCGTTACGTTGAAATTGGCCAGGAGACGGACATTGGGATCCAGTATGACGTCGACTACGGGACCCTGATCAGCGACATCGATCTGCATGTCCACCGCCTTTTTACCCAGCGGAATCGATACCGTAACGATATCGGAGAGGGAATCGTCCTCGAAACGCAGCTGCACGTCCACGTCCAGCGCATAATCGTACGTTTCTTGCGTCTGCTGAAGCGTGATATCCACCTCGGAGCCGTCCTGATCCCACTGTGCCGCCACCGTCGGCACGCCGCCCTGGAAGAGCCACTGGGCAAAGAACTGCTCGAGATCCTCTCCTGAAGCCTCTTCCAGATGACGCCTCAGATCGGCCGTCTGGGCATTCTTGTTGATAAACTCGGCATAGTAGGTCCGGATACCTTCATGATAGGCGTCCTCACCCAGATTGCGCCGCAGCATATGCAGGATCCAGGCACCCTTCTGGTACATCATCCCGCCCGATACATTGTTCAGGTCTTCGATGTAGGGGCGAACGAGCGCAAAATCGTAGTCCGTATCGGCGTAAAACCGAAGTACGCTCTGCCGGGACTGCTGCAGTCCGGCCATGAAGTCGTCGTGGCCGTAGTGATGCTCCCGGAACAGCAGCGTGTAGTACGTGGCGAAGCCCTCGCTCAGCCATACATCATTCCAGTGGTATTCCGTGACGGCATTGCCGAACCACTGGTGGGCAATTTCGTGAATGATGACGTGCTGCCAGCGTTTTTCCCGGTTCCCGGAAACCGACTTGTCGGAATAGGCCGGAATCGAGGCTGCCTCCATCCCGCCGCCCGGCGTGGCATTCGACACAATGTTGCCGAGGCGCTTGTTGACGTAGGGTCCGATCAGGTCATCGTAGTAGGCCAGCACGGCTTTGGAGGGCTCCGCAAAGTCATGGAATCCTTTGTCCCGATCTTGCCAGTACACCCAGGTCTCGACGGGGATACCATTCCATGTATCCACCACTTCCATAGCCATCTCGGCCACGCCGATGAAGTAGAGCCAAGTGGCCGTGGGCACGTCGTTGACCCAATGCGTCATGCGCATGCCATTCCCGACATTCGAGGACTCTTTCAGAACGCCGTTCGAGGTGGACTGGTAGTGCGCCGGATGCGTAATGACCATCTCAGTCGTGGCCTTGTCGTAGGGGTGATCCACGACCGGCAGCCAGCCCCGTACACGGGACGACCAGTTGTCTGAAAAAAACGTCCGGTCGCCATACTTGTTGGGACCGATATCCATGCCATCGGCCGGAGTACCGCTGTACTCCACGACCACGGTCACGCGCTGTCCCGCGGGCACATCCATGCCCAGGTCGATGACCAACGCATCTTCGGCGTAGGCCAACGACAACTCGTCCTCCCCATGGAGTACGCGGTGCACATCCATGCCACGCCCGTCACGCTCCGGCGTCTTGCCCAGCAAATCCAGTCGCAGCTGCGACTGTCCGGGCGCCACGTAGCGCGCATCAACTGTCGTGCGGCCCTGCACGATGTCATTCTCATCGTTGACCGTGATCTCGAAAACGTACCCCTGGATATCGATGCCGGGGTTCTTCGGATAGCTGTCAGTGTAATCCTGAGCGCTGGCCGGCGCCACTAGCAGCACGAGAATCAGAAAGCGGAAGAGGTGTTGGATCATGGTGCGTCAGAAAATAAGTGGGTATGTAGTGCCGGCCGGGGTCGGCTGGGGTCGGCTGTCGGTGAGTAGGCAATCTACCTCTTTCCTGCCGGTAAGCGCACCGACAGGCCTGAAGCCTTACTGGTTGCCACCAGGTGGGGTAAGATCATCCACGGTTTCGATGGTCATCGGCATGGGGCCCGCCGGCATACCGCGCTCGGCTTTTTGCGTTTCCGCCATGGCACGAACATCTGCCAGCAGCTGGCGGGCGTCAAAAATGATACCATCCTTGATGGTGTACGTGATGCCGCCCACGCGCTCCACCTCCATCGTGTCGTCGTTCAGACGGATCCACCCCGTTCCGTAGAGCACCTTGAGGTTCTCGATGGGGTTTTCGGGGACAATGACCAAGTCGGCCTTCTTGCCCACCTGGATGGTCCCGATCTCATCATCCATGCCGAGGGCCTCAGCGGCCTGGTTCGTAGCACTGCGTATGACTTCGAGCGGGTGGAAGCCGGCCTCGCGCATAAGCTCCATCTCCTGGATGTACCCGAAACCGTACAGATTATAGATGTATCCTGAATCCGAGCCGAGCGTGACGCGGCCTCCGCGGTTCTTGTATTCGTTGATGAACGTCATCCAGAGCGCATAATTCTCCTTCCAGTCCATCTCGTTTTCGGTCGTCCAGTAGAACCAGTACGATCCGTGGGCGGCCCGGCTGGGGCGATAGAAATCCCAAAGCGCGGGCAGTGTATAGATGGCATGCCACTCCTTGCGACTTTGGGCCATCAAATCCCGGCTGGCCAGGTAGGGGATGAACGTGGGATTGATGGTGAAGTCGAGGGACAGCAGCGAGTCCATGACGGCATTCCAGTGGTCAGAGTATGGCGGTGCAGCCTGCTTCCACAGGCGCCCCGCTTCCCCGAAACGATGCGCCTCGTTCATGTAGTTGTAGTCCACCGGATAGTTCTGGATGATGCGATCCTCGAAGAGCGCCTCGGGAAGTCCGTACCA
>JAAZVD010000158.1 GCA_018623785.1 Bacteroidota bacterium
AGTACGAGGTATACTTGGTTGTCAAGATTGCGCAGCAGTGCTGTGTGGTACATACGGCGGATGGGCGCCCCGTCCACTGGGACCACGGTAAATGTTTCGGATTCCGGGTTGAAGAGTTCTACGGTTTCCACAAGCTCCTCCGTTGCTTCGATATTTCCCCTGAAACCACCCCCTGTCAGAAGAATTCTGTTATCTGGAAGCACCGTGGCCGTGTGACCAACCCGAGGGACAGCACTCTGAGTCCAGGCCGGTGCAAACCGAGATTCATTCGGGGGTAATATCCACGCATCAAAGCTCCCCTGAGAACCTGTCAGGGCGCTTCCACCGACCATCACGAGCGTACCATCCGGAAGGCGGCTCATGGTATGTCCACCGATACCGAACAGGAGAGGGCGGTCAGTTGGAGGAGCAATTCGCGCCCAACGCACCCTCAGAACGTTGACTGTGTCCCTACTGATGGGCCCGTCATCTACCATCGATTCAATAGCCAAGCGATTGATACCGGGCACCAAGTCCACTTCGGCACGCCAGATGTCATCCCCTATTGAGGAAAAATCGACTCCCGATGTGCGGACCTGTGTGACGGTGCGTACACTGGTCACCCGCAGATCCAGCAGGACCCGTTCGCGATCGGTTGCCACGGTCACGTCCGGAGAAACGACCTCCACCGTTGCGATCCCGACGTCGGCAAAAGGACGGTCGCAACCGGAGAGCAGAATCAAAACCAGAATGGCTGGATACAGTGGCTTCATGTCGTTTAGCCGGAAAGAATAGGCCGTCGCAAGAGCGTCATGAGAGCACCCATGATACCATACCCTCGGCATAACCGATGGAATGAATCAGTCCAGACTGTTGGATTCGGCAGCCGAATCGCTGGGGTAGGAAACCTGTTCAAGCATGAGGCCATGGGGAGGAGCAGCAAATCCGGCCTCAACACGGTTCGTGGCTGCGAGGATCTTGGAGATGCTTTCGGGAGAACGCTTCCCTTGCCCCACGTCTACCAAGGTACCTACGATAGCACGTACCATGCCGTGCAGAAATCGATCGGCTCGAATGACAAAGTCCAAGGCCCCGGCTTTGTCCGGAACAGCTTGCCAGTACGCGGTCTCAACGGTGCAAATCCGATTTTCTGTTTCGGATTGCGTGCGACAAAAGGAGCTGAAATCTTGTTTTCCCACCAGTAATCGTGCTCCTTCATTCATCCTGTCCATGTCCGGGGCGGGACGCATATACCAGCGAATGGCCTCGTCTATCGCAAAAGGCAAGCTGCCGAGTCGGTACCGATACTGCCGCGAGCGTGCATCGAAACGAGCGTGAAAACCATCAGCTACCCGCAGTATGGACCGAACTGCGATAGAGCGGGGAAGCAGGCCCCGCAAGGAGGCAAGCAAGCGCTGATTGTCAATAGGCTGGTCAAACTGAAAGTGGGCCACCTGTCCACAGGCATGGACGCCAGTATCCGTACGTCCGGATCCTGTAATTGACACCGGCTTCCGAAGGGCTGTCTGAAGTGCTGTCTCCAGGGCACCTTGGATCGTGGGGTGGGAGGGCTGGATCTGCCAACCATGCCAGTCGGTTCCCAGATATTCGATATCAAGACGATACGTGGGCACTGTTCTTCTACTGCGTACCTTAGCGTTGAGTGAAGCAAAGGTAGCGAATCGTGAACAGAGACAGGATTTTTTTGACCGGCTTTATGGGATCGGGCAAATCAACGGTTGCGCCGCGGCTGGCCCGGGGTCTTGGATACGATGTGCTTGATTTGGACACGGAGATCATCCGGCATACCGGTCTCTCCATCCCGGCGGTGTTCGAGCTCTATGGCGAGGAGCGCTTTCGGGATGAGGAGCGGAGTATGCTCTATCGGTTGGCAGAGCGATCAAACATTGTCGTTGCCCTGGGAGGTGGGACCATCATGGACCCCTCCAACCTGGCTTGGTGCAAGCGCATGGGCACACTCATTTATTTGCGGGGTTCAGCCGCTTTTCTGGCCAGCCGACTGGCTCAGTCAAAGCAGGATAGACCACTTTTGTACGGGGCTGAAGGAGGCATGCTTCCTCCTGATGCGCTGGCAGAGCGGGTATCGAGCCTCTTGGCCTCGCGCAGCGCCATTTATGAGCAAGCGGATCTTACGGTAGACATCGATGCGGCTTCTGTCTCCAAGGTGGTGGCGGTCATCCGGAGTGCGCTTAGTCGGTAGCGGCAGGGGGGCAGGCAGGCAACGTCTTGGGGACGCAGCAGGGTCTCTGGAGGGTGAGAAAGAACGCTACGAACATGCACAACGCGTTTTACGTGCAGTGTGGGGGTATCCTGATTTCAGGCCAGATCAAGCCCGGGTGGTTCGGCATGTTCTGGCCGGCAAAGACGGCCTGGTGCTTATGCCCACCGGTGGTGGCAAGTCCATCTCATTCCAGGTTCCTGCACTGGTCCGCGGGGGTGTGACGCTGGTTGTTTCGCCGCTGATTTCCCTGATGCAGGATCAGGTAGCCACGTTGGCAGGAAAAGGGGTAGCTGCTTTCGCCCTTTCCGGCCGTATAGATGTTCGGGTTGCACATTTTTTGAACCGCCGCATAGCGCAGGAGCCGACATTTCTTCTCTACCTGGCACCCGAAAGAATCGGAACTGCGTTACTGGCCACCATCATGAAGGGACATACTCCGACCGGGATTATAGTGGATGAGGCCCACTGCATATCGTCGTGGGGTCATGATTTTCGGCCAGCGTATCGGCACATCAGGTCGTTGCGTGAATCCTGGAATGTGCCATGTGTTGCGCTTACGGCCACCGCAACCCCGCGAGTGGCTCGGGATATATGTAAAACGCTTGGTCTTGTTGACCCTTTTCGACTCGCGTTTTCGTTCCGTCGGAAAAATCTCTCTTTCGCGGTAGAAAAGGGGGTAGACGCAGGTCCAGCCTTGATCAGGTTGCTGTCTGGCATAAACGGATCATCCATTGTGTACGACTCTTCTCGGGAGGGTACCGAGGTATGGGCCGAAAAGCTGCGCCGGGCGGGGCTTCGTGCCACTGCCTATCACGCAGGGATGCCAACAGAGCGCCGAGAAGCGGTACAGGCAGGCTGGTTGAAAGGACGGATGCGCATTATAGTGGCAACCAATGCGTTCGGAATGGGGATTGATAAGCCGGATGTACGCGTGGTAGCGCATGTGGGCATTCCCGATTCGCTGGAAGCGTGGTACCAAGAAGCAGGGCGGGCCGGCCGGGACGGCCGGCCCGCCCTCTCGCTCGTTTTCGACACCCCAGATGCGCGCACATCCCGTCGTGCTATCATGGGATCGGGGGCAACGCGCAGACAGCGTCGGAAATTTGCCGCGATGATCCGCTGGCTGGAGCGAGACGCCTGCCGGAACTGGGGTCTGTTGGGGTATTTCGGGCAAGCCGCACCAGATCGGTGTGAACGCTGCGACCAGTGTCGACCGGATATACGGCAACGATGGATGGCGCCCTGAGACCCGTGGCCTGGCGGGGCTGAGCTCCGTTTTCGTCACGGGCGCCCCTTGCCCTTCCGGCCGCTCACGGCTCCCGGGCCGCTACCCGAACCTGCCCCGGCCGCTCACGGCTCCCGGGGCCGCTACCGGCCTGAGGCAATGTCCAATGCCCGGTTATAGATGGCCACGAAGCGTTCGGGATCGTCGGTTTGAACAGCGATCATTCGCTCGAAGGAGTCCCTATCCATCCCGTACGTGTGCAATACAGAATCCCGCGCCGCCAGGTTGGGTGAAAAGACCTCCTCGTCCGTAGAAAGAAGGGCATCCACATCCGCAGCGTGTAGATCGACAAGCACGCGGGCCAGCAGGGAGTCGGAGGCGGTCAGCGATACCACCGCTGGCCCCTCGGGAGGACTGCAAGCCACCAGGCCGAGAAGAAGGACCAGCGCGAAACGCTCTCTGACCATGACGTCAACCAGCTGGCTGCTTCTCGACGTTGCCACCGTCGGTCATCCCCATATCGGCCATCGCTTCTTCCGCATTCAAAAACGTGTAGGCAATCGTTTCCATGTGACGCAGGAATTCCCGCTTGTCGTATCCCGGAGCGAAAACCATACCGTCGATCATGTACAGACGGCGGCTGGCATCATCATAAAACGTGTAATTGACATAGGGTCCACCCATCCCCCACTCGGTCAGATCGCCATCCGCTTCGCGCTCCACCATGTGCCATAAACCCCGCGTTTCAAATCCATATCGGCCCAAGAAGTCAATGTTTTCGGTGGTCAACTCCCGTCGATAATCCGTAACTACGAAGCCTCCCAGGTTGCCCTGGATATGCGTCTCAGTCAGTCGGTCACGCGCCGCGTTGATCCATGTCGGATTGAGATTGGCGGGATTGAAGTCGTCGATATAGTACACAAACAGGCTGCGCCATGAATTCTGGCTTACCACACGACGGAGCCACACGAAATTGGTTGTATCGATGGCCGTGAAATAATCGTGCTGAATGTTCAGCCTGAAATCGTGTTTGTCGAGCAGGGCGGCTTCCATATCGAACTGACGTCCCTTTTCGAACATCTCTACTTCGACACGCTGCCGGGTGATATCATTGAACTGGAACTGGATATCGTTGCCTCGTGCCTCGAGCTCGGCAATAATGGCTTCTTCCGTCTGTCCGAACACGTAGATGACCTGCTGACCGGTACGCCACAAGTCACGGCGCGGCACGATGGATACACTTCCACTCTGAATGGCCGCAAGGGCCTCGGAATCAAGACGGGTGCGCAGGAATTCGGCTTCGCGGGTCGAGTCGGCGAGGGGG
>JAAZVD010000159.1 GCA_018623785.1 Bacteroidota bacterium
CCCCGGCATTCTCACAGCCTACATGATCGGCTAGCGGATCGTTGTTGTTCTCCCGGCAGATCACAACCCAGGCATCCAGTCCATTTTCTTCCATGGCGCCGGGCAGCAGGGTTGCGATGCGCTCGGCTCGGATTTCCGGCCACGGATCTCCAGTGAATGGGGATTCGACAGTTTCAGGCGCGGTCGAACAGCCGACTGCCAGCAGCGTGATCAGTAGGAGAGAAAGGAAACGCATGGTTCTGGGTGGGGTGGTTCTGTTGGACCGGTCGTGAAGGGCAAAAAAGTATCAGTTGGTTTGCCCGTAGAGGGCCATAAAGCGAATGATGGAGTCGATGCCGGCGCGGAAGCGGTCCAGGCCGAACTTTTCATTCGGTGAGTGGATGGCATCCGAATCCAGCCCGAAGCCCATCAAAACCGTGTCCTGGTCCAGAATGCGTTTGAAGTCGGCCACGATCGGGATAGAGCCCCCACAGCGTACCATATAAGGCGTTTCGTTGTACACCCCTGCCATGGCGTCGGATGCGGCTTTCATGGCGGGCGAATCCGTAGGCACGAGCGCACCATGGCCGCCATGCAGGTCGGTAAACGTCAGCTTCATGGTGTCCGGTGTGTGCTTGCGGAAATGCGCTTCGAGCTTGTCCGTGATTTCCTCGGGAGTCTGTCCGGGCACGAGGCGGCAGGAAATCTTGGCGCTGGCCTTGGACGGGAGCACGGTCTTCGCCCCTTTGCCCGTAAAACCGCCCCAGATACCATTGCAGTCCAACGTCGGACGGGCTGTTGTTCCCTCGAGAGGCGAATAACCGGCCTCGGTTTTGGAGTGTGAGGCACCAACCTCGCGCACCCAGGCTTCGCCGTCGAAGGGCAGGCTGGCAAAGGTTTCCCGCTCCTCGGGGGTCAGGTCGATGACGTTATCGTAAAAGCCCTCGACGGTTACCCGATGCTGATCATCATGCAGGTCGCCAATCATTTTGGCCAGTGTGTTGAGCGGGTTCTGGACGGCGCCGCCATATACCCCAGAGTGCAAGTCGATGGAGGGGCCTTCGAGCGTGGCCTCTACGTAGGCCAGCCCGCGCAGGCCGTAGGTAATGGACGGGACACCATTGCCGAAAAGCGCCGTGTCGGAAACGAGAGCCACGTCGGCCGCCAAGAGGTCCTTGTGCTCCTCAAGGAACTGGGGCAGGTGCTTGGAGCCGATTTCTTCTTCGCCTTCAAAAATCCACTTCACGTTCAGGGGCGGCGCACCGTCGGTCTTGAAGTAGGACTCCGCTGCCTTGACGTGCATGAACAGCTGCCCCTTGTCATCGCAGGAGCCGCGCGCGTAGAGGTTGCCATTCCGTACCTGTGGATCGAAAGGCTCCGAGTCCCAGAGCTCCAATGGGTCGGGCGGCTGCACGTCGTAATGCCCGTAGACGAGGATGGTGGGAGCATCCGGGGAAACCATGTGCTCGCCGTATACAATAGGGTGCCCGGCCGTCTCCATGATGTCCACCGTGCCAATACCCAGGGCTCGCATGTGGTCGGCCAGCCACTCGGCAGCCTTGCGGACATCACCGGCATGATTCGGATCGGTGCTCACAGACGGGATGCGAAGAAAATCCTTCAGTTCATCCACAAACTGATTGAAGTGCTGGTCGGTGTAGGAGAGCGCCTTTTCCATGGAAAACAGGTTGGTTCTGGGGGTGAAGTGGCCAGGCGTTTGCGCCTTTCAGCGTGCTATCATGGCCAATGGAGCAATTTCGGTAATCCCGGGGCTATCTTCTGGTGCGGATCTACAATTCACTTTCATCCCGCCATCGCTGCAGACGCCACGACGAAAGGGAGTCCTCCCTGGCCAGCAGGAAATTTACGTTACCATCCGTGCGAAAGACATCGCCGAGCTCCAGGGTTACGGTAAGGTTGAAGGAGCGCACGATGCGTTCCCGTTTGTCCTGTTCGAGGGCATCCCGGGTAATGATCTGGTTCCATTGCAGACGGATGCCCGACGCATTCTGGAAGAGGCGACGGGTACTCTCCAGGTCCTGGGCAAATCCCCATTCCCTGTCCACCTGCGCGTCAAAATCGGTGTAGACGAAGGTAAAGGATGAGTCCAAGAGCGGCTCATACAAGGATAAGTCCCGCAGTTCGTAGGCATTGCGGAAGTTGGTGAAAAAGCCTTCGATCGTGGTCGGATCTCCCAGGAGATCTCCAAAAGGATTGCCTTCTTCCAACGCCGGTGCAAACGGATTGCACGCGGACAACCAGATACCGCAAACGGCCACGAATGGTATGATGGCGCGGGAGAGCATGCCGGAATATCGGCAATTCGTACGTGCTGAACCTGCATGCCGAAACCGCCTGCCGAACCCGCCTGCTGAAACCGCCTGCCGAACCCGTGCGCGGTCTTACTTCGTGAACTCCGCCTTCAGATCGCTCCAGGAAGGTTCGGTGCCAAGCTCCTGATCCAGCCATTCCTCGAGCGCCCACAGTCCGTCTTGGCCCTGCCGCAGGATCCACTGAAGACGGCCCTGCACGCGGACCGGCACTTCGGCACGACGATGGTTGATCGTCAGGACGTAGGTGGCATCGAGCACGAATTCCGATTCGCTCAGCAGGGTCAGCGATTGATCGTTCAGTTGCAACGAATGACCCTCGTTGAGAGAGGCGGCAGCCACCATGGCTGAGAAATACTGTTCCTCTTGCGAGCGGGACCAGGATAAGAAGACGGTTTCTCGCGCCTGCGCGGAGGCGGTGGGCTGGAATGTGAACTGCTCCGATAGCGAGCGTCGGTAGTTCAGCGTGTTAAGCTCGGCTACGGCAGCCTGCAGATTTTCGATGACCTGCTCGGGGGTATCCGCCTGCACGAAGGATCCCGTATCCCCGAGGGGATCTTCGGGCTCCCTGGTGGAGAAAACAGAACATCCCGACAGGAAGAGCAGGGCGGCAACGAGCCCGCTTGCCAAGGTGCGAGGGACCGGGAGCTTCATGGGGCCAGTTGGAAGGGCGAAAGAACCTCATCCATTGGTCGGCAACCGGATTCCCAGGCGCACAAACGCTCCATGACCTGATCGAGCAGAATATCGGGGCACGAGGCACCGGCTGTCAGGAGCACCGTCAGCGGGCGTTTTGATGGCAGCCAGTCCTCGGCGGTGGTCATTTCCTTGGCATGGAGGTCGAAATGCCGAATGAGACGTTCATCGAGTAGTCCTTCCGGCCCCGTCACAAAGTACGTGGGCATTTTTTCCTCGCAGAGTTCCACGAGGTGGGACGTGTTCGAGGAATTCGTACCGCCCACGATAATGGCCAGATCGGCACCGTCATCGATCAATGCGCGCGTCGCGTCCTGGTTTTCGTTGGTTGCATAGCAAAGCGTGTCGGAGGTGTCTGCAAAATGCTGGACCCCGTCGTCTCCGTAGCGATCCTCGAGTGCTTTGCGGACCAGAGCTGCAATCTCGGCTGTTTCCGTGGCCAGCATGGTGGTCTGGTTGACCACACCGACGCGCACGAGGTCCCGGTCGGGATCGAATCCTTCCGAGTACCGGTCTTCGAAGGCCTGGAAGAAGAACGTACGGTCCTTTTCGCCCCGGATGACGGCTGCCAGTTTTTGGGCCTCTTCGAGATCCCGGACTACCACCACGGGCGCGCCATCCCGAGCATGCGAAAACGTGGCACGGGTCTCCTCGTGGTATCGCTTGCCATGGACGACGACCGAGAAGTCCTTCGACCCAATTTGCTTGCTTCGCGTCCAGACTTTCTCCACGAACGGGCAGGTCGTGTCGTAGGCCTCTACGTCTACGCCGATTTCTTTTAGTCGCTCTTCCGTTTCCAGCGTCGTGCCGAAGGCTGGGATAATGACGACGTCGTCCGCTGTCAGTTCATCGAAGGGGATGAGTTGCTCCCCTTGGGTCGTGCGCAAGAAACGGATACCACGGGAGAGCAGGTCTTCGTTGACGTGCGGGTTGTGGATCATTTCCGAGAGCAGGAAAATCCGACGCCCATCGGCTTCTTTAAGAGCCCGGTAGGCAATCTCGATGGCATTCTCCACGCCGTAACAGAATCCAAAGTGGCGTGCCAGCTTGAAACGGATGGGACCGAAGTCCAAAACAGACGGAGACAGATCCTTCTTGCGGGGATCCTGCAGGCGACGGGCTTCCTTGACGCGGGAAACTACCGGGCTTCGATAAAACGTTGGGACGTCGAACTGGCGGGCCATGGGTACAACCGGGACAACCGGGACAATCGGGATAACCTGGATAACCGGGATAACCGGGACAATCGGGGCGATCAGAACTGGGTGAAGGGCTCCTACTCGCTTTTCGGGCACGTGTTCGTTTGGACCACCGTCAGAGCGAGGCGTTACACCGGTCTCAAAGTCGGCGGTCCACTCTCGGCAGGGTCTCCCGCTTGAACGACTCGAACCGATCCTCCAGAATGGCTTTGCGGGCCTCTTTCATGAGCCACAGATAAAAGGCCAGATTCTGTATTGAGGCCAGCTGCATACCGAGGATTTCTCCGGCAACGACAAGGTGGCGAGCGTACGCCTTCGAGAACTCCCGAGACACATACGTATCCATACCCGGATCCACCTCGGAAAAGTCCTCTTTCCACTTGGCATTCTTGATGTTGATGACGCCTTCGGTGGTAAAGAGCATGCCGTTGCGACCGTTGCGCGTAGGCATTACACAGTCGAACATGTCAATGCCGCGGTGCACGTTTTCGATCAGGTTGGCCGGCGTGCCTACGCCCATCAGATAGCGCGGCTTCTCAGCTGGCAGGATGGGGGCCAC
>JAAZVD010000160.1 GCA_018623785.1 Bacteroidota bacterium
CTTTCGAAGCCAAATCGTACCCAATCGTGCGGTTGAGGGCCGTGGCAATGGATGGATTGAGCTCCAGGAGCTCGCGGCAGCGCTCACGATCGGCTTCGATTCCTACCAGGCAGCCTTTTCGGAACGCGTCCATGACACCGGCAAGGATATGGACGGATTCGAGCATGGCGTGGGCCATAACGGGCATCATGACATTCAATTCGAAGTTACCGTGCTGCCCGCCTATCGTGATCGTAGTATGGTTGCCCATGACGCGGGCCGTTACCATCATCATAGCTTCCGAGAGGACCGGATTGACCTTACCCGGCATGATGGATGAACCAGGCTGAATGGCGGGCAGTTTGATCTCGGAGAGTCCGGATGTGGGCCCCGAGGAAAGATGTCTGATATCGTTGGCAATCTTGAGCAGAGCCACAGCCAGGGTATTGAGCGACCCGGAGGCCTGCACGAATGCGTCTTTGGCAGCCTGCGCAGCAAAGTGGTTTTCTGTTTCGCGGAAGGCCACGCCTGTGGCCTGGCTGATATGCGCGATGGCTTTGGGTGCAAAGCCCGCCGGGCAGTTGATACCAGTCCCGGTGGCAGTGCCGCCAAGAGCCAGCTCTTTGAGCTCGTCCATACTGCTTTCGATGCGGGTCATGGCTTGGGCAATCTGCGCGGCATAGCCGCCGAATTCCTGACCCAATCGGACTGGCGTAGCGTCCATGAGATGGGTGCGCCCGGATTTGACCACATCATCGAATTCGTCGGCCTTGGCTTGCAAGGCGGCACGAAATGCTTCCAACGCAGGAAGCAAGTCCTCTTTGATGGCCACAACGGCGGACACATGCATGGCCGTCGGGATGACGTCATTGGACGACTGGGACATGTTTACGTGATCGTTCGGGTGCACGGTCTTGTCGCCCTTCTGCCCTCCTGATGCCACCGTTGCGAGGTTGGAGATGACCTCATTGGTGTTCATGTTCGAAGAGGTGCCCGATCCTGTCTGGAAAATGTCCAACACGAACTGGTCGTCTACCTCGCCGCTGCGCACCTTTTCAGCGGCAGCGACAATGAGATCGGCCTTGCCGCTCTCGAGAATACCCAGATCCTGGTTCGCTTTGGCCGCTGCCATCTTTATCGTACCCAGCGCCTGAATGAATCGGCGGGAGAAACGGATACCCGAGATCGGGAAGTTATCGAGGGCGCGTTGCGTCTGGGCGGCATACCAGGCGTCAGCCGGTACTTTCACGTCGCCCAGGGAATCTTTTTCAATGCGATGGTCACTCATGGATCGAGTCCGATTGGTGTGCGTGCTTCCGATAGCAAATACAGACAGGACGGAAGGCGCGATGGGATATGCCCAGAACGCGCTATCCAAAATATATCCGGGACCCCGGTGTGGCGTTGTTGAGCTTTGCTGAAATCGCTCGCGGAGCCGACGTATCTTCCGACCCCCATTTCCCCGAAAGCCTGATGATGCCACCGAGAGTTATACATGGGACTACGGCCATGCGTGCCTGGACGCACAAGCAGCGTGAGCTTGGCTTGCGCATTGCGCTCGTCCCCACCATGGGTGCCCTTCATGATGGACATCTGGCGTTGGCACGAAAAGCGGCTGAATTGGCTGACCGCGTTGTGGTATCCATTTTCGTGAATCCTACCCAGTTCGGTCCAGAGGAAGATTTTGATGCCTATCCGCGCACGCTTGATGAGGACAGGGCGTGTCTGGAACGTGAGGGATGCTGCGATGTGGTTTTCGCTCCGTCCGTATCTGAAATGTATCCGATGGGGGAGAACCTGACGTGGGTTACCGTGGATCGAATGGGTGAGCAGTTGTGCGGTGCGGTCCGACCCGGGCACTTCAGAGGCGTGACCACGGTCGTGGCGAAGTTGTTTGCCATCGTGCATCCGGAGGTAGCTGTTTTTGGCCTGAAAGACGCCCAGCAGTTTTTCATTCTGCGGCGAATGACGCGTGAAATGGGATTCGGGACCGAGGTGGTTGGCCTGCCCACCGTCCGCGAGCCGGACGGTCTGGCCTTGTCCTCGCGGAACAGATATCTGACACCGGAAGAGCGAGCCGCAGCGCCCGGGCTGTACCGTGCGCTGGAAGAGGCAAAAGTCAGCGTTGTAGCGGGTGGGGAACGGGATGCTCGAAGTATCGTGACGGGGGTCATCTCCGGGCTTACTGTGATACCCGAGTGCAGGATGGACTATGTCCAGTTGGTGGATACCGATGATTTGCAGCCCATCGGCACACTTGAACCGGGCCAGAGAGTGCTGCTTGCATTGGCTGCCTTTTTTGGAAAAGCGCGGCTGATTGATAACGTGATCATCGAAGTGCCGCCCATCTGAGTGAGAGAAGGGATGGCGACGGAAGCCTCTGAAATGACCGTGAATCGCTCTGCTATCCTGAAACTTGGCCGTTTCAGAGTGATTACACGGGCCTGTCACTCCTCTCCATCAGTTCCATCCCCGCTCCATGACCCTCTCGATGTTCAAGGCCAAGATCCACCGCGCAACGGTCACGCAGGCAGAGCTGTATTATGAGGGGTCGGTAACGGTAGATCAGGGTCTACTCGATCTGGCGGGCATTTTACCCTACGAGAAGGTGCACATTGTAAACGTCAACAATGGTGCCCGGCTCGAAACGTATACCATTCCGGCAAAAGCAGGAAGCGGAACCATATGTCTAAATGGACCAGCGGCGCGCCTAGCAGCCACGGGCGATGAGGTCATTCTGATTTCCTATGCTCAAATGACACCCGAGGAAGCCCGAGCACACGAGGCAACGGTGGTCCTGGTGGATGACAAGAACCGCCCCAAGGAAACCCTCAAGCAGTCCGTAGCGGATCCGGAAATCCAGTCGGCCTGAACGCTTTGATTAGCAGGTCCCGGGCCTTATCGAACAGACTCCTCATCATCGCCATAGTACTTTGAATAGGCGTTGATGATATCCTTGACCAGTTTGTGGCGCACAACGTCTTGCTCATTGAAGTAGACGAAGTCAATTCCATCCACAGCCGACAGGATATTTTTGGCCTCTGCCAACCCGCTTCGATCGCGTGATGGCAGGTCGGTTTGGGTCAGGTCTCCCGTTATGATAGCCCGGCTGTTGGCTCCGAGACGCGTCAGAAACATCTTCATCTGTAGTGCCGTAGCGTTTTGTGCTTCATCGAGTATCACGAACGCCGAGTTCAGGGTGCGTCCACGCATGTAGGCCAGTGGGACGATTTCCACCGTGTTGTTCTCCATGAAAGCCTTCAGCTTTTCCTTAGGAAGCATGTCTTCGAGAGCATCATAGAGAGGTCTCAGGTAGGGATCGACCTTGTCCCGCAGATCCCCGGGAAGAAAACCAAGACGTTCTCCAGCTTCCACGGCCGGCCGACAAAGCACGATTCGCTTAACCTGCTTGGACTTGAGGGCCGCCACGGCCAGAGCTACAGCGGTGTAGGTCTTGCCGGTCCCCGCGGGACCAATAGCGAAAACGATATCATTCGAACGCGCCGACTCGACCAGTTTGATCTGGTTGGGTGTTTTGGCTTTGACCGTACCCCCGTGGGGCGTAAAGAGGACCGTGTGGGACCCGTCCCGGCCGATCCCTGCCGGTACACCATCTCCGCCGGAGAAAAGAGCAAGGACGGTATCAATATCGTTTTCCGTCAGATTACCATTGCGATTCAGCAGGACGATTAATTCCTGCAGGATACGCCCAATCGTATCGACATCCTCCTCTTCGCCTCTTAGCACCACGGTATTACCGCGTGCTGTAATCTGAGTCGTAGGGAAGGCAGCCTCTATGCGCTTCAGGTACGTATCATTGAAGCCGAACAGCAGGAGCGGTTCAGCCTGTTCGATTTCCAGTCTTCTTTCTTTCAAATCAGGCGCTGCTACCTCGTATTTTCGGGGTCCCCGTGAAAGACTACCCGAATGAATGATTTCATGAGCAGCCAGCCATCTGACGTGCCAGCCCAGCCGCCCATCTCCCGGAAATTTGTACTTGAATTTACAAAAATGAGCGGCGCCGGGAATGATTTTATTGTCATTGATAACCGGTTCTACCGATTCACTTCCGAGGAACTCTCGCTCATGGCGGCTCGCTTCTGCCCGCGTCGCATGGGAGTAGGGGCCGATGGCCTGCTCGCGCTGGGGCTTGCCGATCAGGATGACGTGGATTACCGGATGAGCTACTATAATGCCGATGGCTCCCTCGGAACGATGTGCGGCAACGGCGCCCGATGTCTGGCTCGATTTGCGTGGGATGCGGGCATCCGACAGCATCCTCTGGTGTTTTCGTCTGATGCCGGTATCTATCGTGCGGAGATCCTGAAAGATGGCGGCGTTCGTCTATTTGTGCCACCACCGGCGTCTTATCAGCCGGTGAACTCATTGGAATCCGATCATGCTTTTGCGGCCAAAGCATGCCACTATATCTGGACAGGCACAGAGCATCTGGTGGTCTTCGTGGATGACGCGGAGCAAACCGATGTGGAGACGTTGGGTCCTCGTCTTCGCAGGGACGATGCTCTCGGAGCAACGGGGGCCAATGTCAATTTCGTAGAGATTCAAGAGGTTGGAGGAGACGGAGAATCTGCCAGGCTGCGTGTCCGGACGTTTGAGAAAGGGGTAGAGGCGGAGACGCTGGCATGTGGGACAGGCTCCATTGCCTCCAGCTTGACAGCAGCATTGTCGGGGAGATCCCAGGCTTCCCGCTTTGAGGTCAGTATGCCAGGAGGAATGCTGGTTGTGGGATTTGGAGGGTCAGCAGAATCGCCAGAAAACCTGTA
>JAAZVD010000161.1 GCA_018623785.1 Bacteroidota bacterium
GTCCGGTAGCAGGTCCGCTTTCTCCGCTGCAGGGGTGGAATGGGAGCAACTGGCAGACCATTGTGCGAGGCATGGAGCAGGCATCCTTGCAGCGGGAGCTGATGTTCCTGACAGTTCCCTATTACGGGTATGAGTGGCCTACTGATTCTGATGCTCCGGGCGCTGCTACGAGAGATCCAGCACAGGTTACCACGTATGGGCTCCTGGACCCCGAACACATGCCTGACATGCAGCTTTCATCGCGGGAGCGTGCGGAGCGCTTTGGGCAGCGCCGAGACTCTGTATCTGGGAGTCCTTACTATGTCTACTCGGATTCGACGGGATGGTACCAAGGCTGGTATGAAGACCCGGTAAGCCTGGCAGCCAAGTACCGTTTCGTGAACGAACAAGGTCTGGCCGGTGTTGCTGTATTCCCGATTGGCTACGACGATGGGCAGTTGAAAAGAGTACTTCTGGAGCAGTTCGGGAGCCGGCGAGTTGCATACCGAATGCGTTGACCGTCTTCCTCACGCACGGGCGCTATCGTGCAGTTACGGTTTCGCCCATTATGCAGTGTTCGGAAGGACATATGGGACCCATTCAGCGCACAGCCATGCAGAATTCAGTCAGGACACCGGCCGTATCCGAAGGATGCACGAAAAAGATATCTTTATTATCGGCTCCACGTTTCGGGCCATCTCCGAGAACGCGGTAGCCCGCCTCCTGAAGCCGCTTGAAGTCGGCGTCGGCGTCCGTTGTGTGAAAGGCCAGGTGATGAAGCCCTGGCCCGCGCTTTTCAAGAAAACGGGCGATGGGTGAGTCGTCATGTAGCGATTCAAGCAATTCTATTTTTGTCCCGCCCGCATTGAAGAAATGGGTACGCACTCCTTCCGAGGTAACCTCTTCCGTTTTGTAGGGCGAAGCACCGAAAAGAATCCGGAAATGGGTCAGGCTGGCCTCTATATCGTTGACGGCAATGCCGATGTGCTCAAGAATCACGGAAAAGAGAAAAATAAGGTGATGGCTGGACGAACCGGTTGAGATTAGGGATGAAACGCGGTGCGATCAACTGTACCTTGTCACATCACCACCCATGCCCATGAACGAGCATACCAACGATACGGATTATCAGCGGCCGGTCATGATGGCCAGTCTGGCCATCGCGTTCCTGATGCTGGGCGGTAAAACATATGCATGGCTCATTACTGGATCTGCTGCTATCCTTTCGGATGCCTTGGAATCTGTTGTGCATTTATTTGCAACGGGATTTGCAGCCTTCTCCTTGTGGTATTCAACGCGGCCGGCGGACGAAGAGCATCCCTATGGCCATGGGAAGGTGGCCTATTTTTCGTCCGGATTCGAAGGGGCACTGATATCGATAGCGGCGGTCAGCATCATGTACACGGCCATCGCTGATATCATCCGGGGTCCCGACGTAGAGCAAGTTGGTGCGGGTCTGCTCATAACAGGCGGTCTTGCGCTTGTGAATCTGGTATTGGGTTGGTCATTGGTCTACACCGGAAAGAAGCACAACAGTATTGTACTTCGGGCCAACGGCTATCACGTGCTCACCGATATGTGGACATCTGCAGGGGTGATCATTGGCCTTTTTCTGGTTCACCTGACGGGTATCGTGTTGCTTGATCCGATAGCTGCCATCATCCTGGCTCTGAATATCATGTGGACTGCGGGCACCTTGATGAGGGATTCCTGGAATGGGCTGATGGAAGCAGCCGATCCGGAAGAGACCCTTCGGATTGTAACGCTGCTTGAGGAGTCGCTGGCAAAGGAGGTCATTCAAGGCTACCACCAATTGCGCTACCGAAGGGTCCATGACCGTATCTGGATCGAGGTTCACCTGCTGTTCAAGGAGGGCCTGAGCATTACCGATGCACACGATGCCTCTCACCGGGTGGAAGATGCGCTGCATCGCCTCTTTCCCGGCGATCGGGTCATCTTCACTGCTCACCTCGAGCCGGAGCATCATGATGATGCCCATGCGTCGCGCATTCCGGAGCATGGTGAGGACAGCTTGCCGAAGAACTCCTGATGCCTAGACGAAGAGTCATCATTGTTGGAGGCGTTGCCGCGGGTCCGGCGGCGGCGGCCGAGGCCCGTCGAACCGATCCGGAAGCGGAAATCATCCTGATTGAGAAGGGCTCGGACATCTCCTACAGCGCGTGCGAAATGCCTTTATTCATCGCCGGTCACATCGGCACTGATGAACGCTTGGTTCGATTCGATGCAGCCTCCTTTTCGAAGCGGTTCAGCGTGGAGGTTCGCCTTCATAGTGAGGCTATCCGCATCGACCCCGCATCCCGGCACATCGACGTCAGCCATCAGCAGTCTTCTGGAACCGAAACACTCTGGTACGATGCATTGGTTCTGGCCACAGGAGTGAGGGCCCACGTACCTGTGGCCCTGCAGGCAGCGTCGCACCACGTGATGACATTACGTCGGCTGGAAGATGCGCGGTTGCTCCGTGGGCGGATTGAAAAGGACCCAACGGGACATGTTGTCGTGGTGGGCGCCGGGTATGTGGGTCTTGATGGGGTTGAAGCGTTTTCGAGAGCTGGATGGCGGGTCACCCTGCTGGCGCCCCGTGGCCGTGTGCTGCCTAGCGGACTTGATGCAGGCATGAGTGATTACCTGTATCGGTGGCTTGAAAACCAAGGTATCGTCATCCGTTCAGAGCGGGCTACGGGCCTTGATGTGTCTCCCGATGGTCGAATCAGAGCCGTTCGGACAGATGTGGGAGAGCGCATCGGTTGTGATCTGGTGCTGGTGGCAACGGGGACCGTGCCGAACGACGAACTGGCTCGTAGGGCAGGTATTGCCTGTCACGAGGCGGGCGGTATCAGCGTGAGCGATAGTATGCAGACGTCTGTCCCCGCTGTTTTTGCCTGTGGGGATGTCGTTGCGCACACGGAATTGATTTCCGGTGCCATGCATCATATTCCGTTGGCGCTCAATGCGTTTCGCTCGGGCCGCGTTGCGGGACGCAACGCGGCCCGAGGTGGCAAAGGACGCGCCCTGCGGATGGGCCCGGTGGTGCATGCAGCTGCCGTTTCCGTTGGTGGGATGGAGGTAGCCCACACTGGGTGGACCCTGGAGGCAGCCTCAGCTGCGGGAATGGATGCCGTGGCGGCCGATGTACGGCATCGGAGCGCATCCTCCAATGCACCCAACAGCCTCCTGTATGTGCGGCTTGTAGCCACTAGAAAGGACAGGAGAATCGTGGGTGGCCAATTGATCGGTCAGGAAGGGGCTGCACAGCGTATCAACGTACTGACAGCGCTCATCCGTTCCGGTGCCACAGTGGAAGATGTCTATGCGATGGACTATGTGTACACGCCGCGACTGGCACCTGCGCATGATGCTCTTTTTGTGGCATCACGACAGCTTCAGAAGGCACTGGATGTGGGCTGACGCGGCCGGTAGCTACCGGGAATCCAGCCGGTGAACATCCTTCGCCCATCCGGGTTGGGCTGATTGCCGATGCCAGCTCATCCATGTTTACTGCTTCACCATCCCGCATTATTGTGACCCACCGTCCCCAATCCCCCCCATCCATGCGTTTGTTGGCAGCGCGGGAATTGGATGCCATGATGGCGCAGGATGCCTTTATCGGTCTGCAGCGCGCCACGCGCTCGGGTAATAAAGATATGGACCGAAGTATCAGGGATACCGTGGCTGGGGTCATCCGGTGGCAGCGATACCTGGATTTCTTGATCAGCCACTTTTACCGTGGCGATGCGGACGGCTTGGAGCAAAGTATGCGGACCATCCTTCGCATTGGTTTGCACGGATTGCTTTTCTCCCGTCAGCCGGACCATGCGGTCCTCAATGAGACCGTGGAGGCTGCCAAAGTACACGTCCGAAAAGGAGCATCAGGCCTGGCTAACGGCGTATTGCGCGCCGCTGCCCGTAACCGCAACAATCTCCCGGAGCCACGTGGCACTACGGCAGATGTGCTTGGCATTCGGTATTCCCATCCTGATTGGATGGTTCGTCGATGGCTTACGCTCTACGGCGCCGACGCTACAGAAAAGCTGTTGGCCTACAATAATGAGCGCCCAACGTATGGACTTCATTTAGCTGCTGATCCGTCCTCGCTGAAGATGGCATTGCGCGCTTCGGATATTGCGTTCGAAACGTCCCCCTGGCTGGCGGACATGATCCGTGTCCGCAGTCTGCAACCGGTTATCAAGGCTGGATGGCTATCCAATGGAAAGGCCTGGGTTCAGGATGAAGCAGCCGCGCTGGTAGTCGCTTTTGCAGGCGTGCAGGAGGGGAATAAGGTCCTGGATGTGTGTGCGGCCCCAGGCGGCAAGACGATGCAGTTGGCCCGGGAGGTTGGCCCGCGTGGCCAGGTGGTAGCCTGCGATGTCCAGGAGAACCGATTGGGTCTGGTACGCGAGAATGCGGAGCGCCTGAGCGTGTCCAACGTGCAATATTCTGTTCGGGACGCTCGAGACACACCCGACGCGTGGCACGAACAATTCGACATGGTTCTGCTGGATGCCCCCTGCTCGGGGCTCGGCGTCTTGGCCAAACGGGCTGATATGCGGTGGCGCAGGGAGTTGGAGGCCCTCGAAGAACTTGCCCAACTCCAAGCCGAATTGCTGGAGGCGGCAGCCTCCTGCGTTCGGCCGGGCGGTTTGCTTGTCTATAGCACTTGTACGATCGAGCCCGCAGAAAATGAAGGCCAAGTATCAGCTTTTCTTGAAAGGCATCCCTCGTTTTCGCGGGACACCAGA
>JAAZVD010000162.1 GCA_018623785.1 Bacteroidota bacterium
ACCGCGCTGCTCCTCGACCGTGAAGGACTCCATTTCTACAGCGTGCACCGGTTCGTCCGGAGCCTCGGTCAATACACGTCGCAGCGCTGAAATCAGATCAAATACGGTTGCCTCCACCAACTCTTCTTCCGGGTTGGCCAAGGTATCTTCCACTGCTGAGGCCGCTCCTCTGGTAAACTGCTGGGCTCTCTCCTCCCATTGCTGTTCCAGCTTTTCCGACGCTTCCTTGAATCTGACGTATTCCAGAAGACGCTCCACGAGCTCCGCGCGCGGATCAATGGGCTCGCCATCCTCGTCGATCTCCTTGGACGGCAGCAGCATCCGTGTCTTGATGTTGATCAGCACAGCCGCCATGTAGAGAAAGTCGCCAACGCCGTCCAGATCTACTTCTTCCAGGAAAGAGACATATTCCAGGAATTCATCAGCGATACGAGCGATCGGGATATCATGGATATCCAACTCGTCCCTCCTGATAAAGAAGAGCAACAAGTCCAGTGGACCTTCAAATTGCTGTAGCTGGATTTTGTACATCCTCAGTGATGCTGGCGTTTTTCCCTGAACCAGCGTGCTGTTTCCTGCAGGCCCAGTTTTACATCAACGGTGGGGCTCCACCCGAGCTCATCGCGCGTGTGTTCAAACGACAACACGGAACGACGCTGCTCGCCAGGCTTACCGGGACCATGTTGGGTTGGCATCTGAGGTGCCAGTTCATCCCGCAGAATCTCGAAGAGGGTAACGACATCCGTCTCCACAGAGGTACCAACGTTGAAAAGACCACAGCCTTGGTAGCGCAGTGCCGCAAGGTTTGCAGCAACCACATCCTTCACGTGGACATAGTCGCGGGTCTGTTTCCCGTCGCCGTTAACGACAGGCTGGGTGCCGTCTAGCATGCGTTCGCAGAAAATAGCTACAACACCGGCCTCGCCATGCGGATTCTGACGTGGGCCGTACACGTTTCCGTAGCGAAGGGCTACATACTCGATGCCATGGGTGTTCTCGTAAAAGAACAGGTACTTCTCCGTGCACAACTTGGTAATGCCGTAGGGCGAAAGCGGTTGCAGTGCATGGGCTTCTGTCTGCGGGACGAAATCAGGCTCTCCGTAAATGGCTCCGCCTGTAGAAGAAAATATAACCTTCTTCAGTCCGTTGGCACGTCCAGCCTCCATCAGGTTGAGGAATCCGCCCACGTTCACATCGGCATCGAATCGAGGATCTGCAACCGACCGACGAACGTCCATCTGAGCTGCCAAATGGAACAGGACCTCGAAGCGATGCTCTTGCCACACCTCCGCTACTTCATCGTCTCGAATGTCCATTACGTGGAGGGTTGCCTCGGTAGGAACCTGTTCCTTGAAGCCTCCGCTCAAATCATCCAGCACGTGGACATCATGTCCGTTACGGATTAACGCATCGCAAACGTGAGAGCCAATAAATCCGGCACCGCCGGTCACGAGGACTTTCATAGCCAATACTGCAAGATGATTAATGGTGGTGTTGCGGAAGCAGCCGGATATCTGAGAATCGTTCGGCGTCCAATATGGATGCAGACAGGCGCTGGATGTCCTGTGAGGTTACGCCTTCTACCAGATCCATGATTTCATCAAGTGAATAATATCGCCCGTAATACAACTCTTGTCGACCCATACGCATCATCCGGGAGGACATATTCTCCAAGCCCAACATAATGGCTCCCTTAGATTGATTGATGGCGCGTTGCAACTCCGTTTTGCTGACAGGTTTCTCGCCCAAGCGGGCAAATTCTCGCTGGATAAGTTTGAATGCCCGATCCACCTTACGCCCATCCGTGCCCATGTATACACCAATGTCCCCGGTATCGGAATGCAGGTTGACAAACGAATAGATGTTGTAGCAGTAACCGTACTTCTCGCGAATATTTTGATTCAACCGGGAGGACATTCCACCACCCAGAATCGTGTTGAGGACTGAAAGGCCCACTCGCTCCTGATCATGGACGTGCATACCGCGGGCCCCGAGTATGATATGCGCCTGCTGTATGGGGCGGTCTGATGAAATGGATTCAGGCTTTCGGCTGGGCGGAGGCGTGCGTTGCTGTGTTGCCGGAGTTGCACCCTCGCGCCCTGCGAACGCTTTTTCGACAAAGCGGACCACCGCTTCGTGATCGGCATTGCCGGCAACGGATACTACGATGTTGGCGGGTGTGTAATGCCGGTGTAAAAAATCAAGTAATCGCTGACGGTCAAACGCTCGAACGGACTCCTCCGTCCCGATAACCGGGCGACCCATGGCGTGAGTCCCGTAAAGAGCACTATCAAAGAGATCGAAGACGAATTCGTCCGGTGTGTCTTCGTACATCTTCATCTCCTCCACCACGACATCCTTCTCACGCTCAATTTCCCGCTCCGGA
Source organism: Bacteroidota bacterium (assembly GCA_018623785.1). Taxonomy (GTDB): domain Bacteria; phylum Bacteroidota; class Rhodothermia; order Rhodothermales; family UBA10348; genus JAAZVD01. The sequence goes on from JAAZVD010000162.1 coordinate 2,387, forward strand.
AAGACAGGATTCAATACGAGATCCAGCACCGTATCCAATGCGCGCGACACGTGCTCATCCAGACAACGTGCATAAAAGCAGGTGTACTCCTTGGAGGTAAACGCATTCAAATAGCCACCAACATTTTCCATGCGTTGCGCTATATGATGCATGCGACGTTTGGTCGTCCCTTTAAAAACCATGTGCTCAATAAAATGGCACATACCGGCTTCCTGGTCGGATTCATCGCGACTTCCGACGGCTATCCAAACACCCACAGAAACGCTCCGAACAGATGGTATTTGCTCGGTTACGATACGGACCCCACTGGAAAGCCGCGTCTTCTGAAATCTGAATGACATTGGGTTATGCGTGGATTGGCAATAAAAAAATAGCGGCGGCCTCTCGGCCGCCGCTATTAGACTCAAACGGTTGCGCGTCAGTCGCGGCCGTGACCTCTGCCGCCATCTCGACGACCGCGCCCACCACCGCCATCACGGCGACCACGTCCACCGCCGCCGTCCCGACGGCCGCGTCCACCACCACCGCCTCCGCGGCGTTCACGCGGGCGTTCCTCGTAGCCTTCCGGCTTTTCGAGGAACGGCTTACGGCTGAAGCGCAGCTTCCCATCGTCGCGGACTTCGATGAGCTGAACCTTGATCTTATCGCCGACCTGGACATAATCCGAAACGTTGTCAACAAAGCCATAGTCGAGCTCTGACACATGGAGGAGTCCTTCTTTACCAGGCAAGATTTCCACGACAGCGCCCATATTCTCGAGCACTTTGCGGACCGTACCCTCGTAGTCCGTTCCTTCTTCAGGAACGGTTACGATACCTTTGATGATCTCAAGAGCGGCCATGGCATCGTCACCGTTTGTGGCAGCGATGACCACGATACCAACACCGTCCTCTTCGCGGATTTCGATGTTGGTGTTCGTTTCGCGCTGGATGCCTTGGATGACCTTGCCACCCGGGCCGATGATGGCGCCGATAAAGCTCTGGTCGATTGTGATCTGCGTCAGGCGAGGAGCATACGAAGACAGGTCCAAACGAGCTTCGGTAATCGTCTCTTCCATCTTGTCGAGGATGTGAAGACGACCCTCCTTGGCCTGATGCAGTGCCTGAGACATGATCTCATGACTCAGACCGGCAATCTTGATGTCCATCTGACAAGCCGTAATACCATCACGGGTACCCGTCAGTTTGAAGTCCATATCGCCAAGGTGATCTTCCGTTCCGAGGATATCACTCAGGATAGCCGTGCGCTGACCGTCACTGATGAGACCCATGGCAATACCGGAAACGGCCTTTTTGATGGGCACACCGGCATCCATGAGGGCCATAGAGCCCGAGCACACGCTGCCCATCGAGGACGATCCGTTCGACTCAAGCACATCCGCGTTGATGCGGATGGTGTACGGGAACTCATCCTGGCTTGGGATCATGCCCTGCAGGGCACGCTCAGCGAGCATACCGTGCCCGATTTCACGACGACCTGGGCCGCGCAGGAAGCGGGCCTCGCCAACACTGAACGGCGGGAAGCTGTAATGCAGGAAGAATGGCTTGTCTGCAGTATCAAAAACCTGATCAACAGGCTGAACATCCTTGCCCGTTCCGAGCGTTACGCTGGCCATGACCTGGGTTTCGCCACGGGTAAACACCGCAGAACCGTGGACGCGCGGCAGATAGCCGACTTCCGTCCAGATATCACGAATATCCGTTAGGCCACGACCGTCAATGCGGCGACCATCACGGAGGATGAGTTCGCGCATAACATCGGATTCGACCTGACCTACAGCGGCCTTGATATCGCCTTTCGACCAGCCCTGCTCCGTTTCGTCCTTTGCATCTTCGCCCTCACCCAGGAAGTGGGCGACGACGTCTTTCTTGATATCCGAGATGCCCCCGTAGAACGTCTCTTTCGAGTACGGCTTCAGAATGTGCTCTTCGAGCGTTCCAGCGGAATAAGCGCGAACGGCTTCAACCACACCTTCTGGCAAAGCAACGGTCTCATATTCGAATGTCTTTGCGCCACCAGCATCAGCAACCAGATCGATCTGGCACTGAACGAGCTTCTTGATGGCTGCGTGACCGAAGTCAAGTGCCCCAAGCATTTCGTCCTCGGATACCTCGTCCATTTCGCCTTCTACCATCACAATGGCATCCGCTTTACCAGCGACGACGAGATTCATGTCAGAGGAAGCCAGTTCCTCGATAGTGGGATTGATGACGTACTCGCCATCCACGCGGCCTACACGTACCTGTGCGATAGGGCCATCAAACGGGGCGCCGGCCAGCGCCAGCGCTGCCGAAGCACCTACCCCTGCTACAACGTCTCCGTCGTTCTCACCATCAGCGGAAATGAC
>JAAZVD010000163.1 GCA_018623785.1 Bacteroidota bacterium
GATACGGTGGACGGCGAGATTCGCCCACCGAAAGAAGGTGAACGCTATTTCGCCCTCATTCCGGTCAACTCCATCAACGGCCGTGCACCGGGGGAGATTGACGAGCGACCCAGTTTTGACTATCTGACGCCCTACTACCCTGAGGAGCAACTTATCCTGCAGACCCTTGGTGGCGAGTATTCCACCCGCGTCATGGATCTCTTCTCCCCCATCGGAAAGGGCCAACGTGCGCTCATCGTGGCGCAGCCCAAGACGGGTAAAACGATCCTCCTACAGAAAATTGCCAACGCTGTTACGACGAACCATCCGGAGTGCCATCTGCTCATCCTGCTCGTCGACGAGCGTCCTGAAGAAGTGACGGACATGCGCCGTCATGTGAAGGGCGAGGTTATTGCCTCCACCTTTGACCAGGATCCGGAAAAGCACGTCGAAGTGGCGGACATCGTGCTACAAAAAGCCAAGCGTCTGGTCGAGGCCGGTCAGGATGTCGTCATCCTGCTCGATTCCATCACGCGTCTGGCCCGTGCGCACAATGCCGTCACCACGTCGACTGGTAAGACCCTCTCCGGTGGTATGGAGGCCGGCGCCCTGCGCGGGCCCAAGCGCTTTTTCGGCGCAGCCCGCAACATCGAGGAAGGCGGCTCGCTGACCATCATCGGGACGGCCCTCATCGACACAGGAAGCCGCATGGATGAGGTGATCTTCGAAGAGTTCAAGGGAACGGGCAACTCAGAAATCGTACTCGATCGCGAGCTGGCAGACCGCCGCATCTTCCCGGCCATCCATATCGTGAAATCGGGCACGCGGCGTGAAGAGCTTCTCATTCCCGAGGCCAAACTCAAGCGCATCTGGATTCTGCGTAAACTGCTGGCAGACATGAACCCTATCGACGCGATGAACTTCCTGCTCGACAAGATGCGCGGCACGAAGAAGAACGACGAGTTCTTGGTTACCATGAACTCCTGAGCGGTTCAACAGAGCTGCTTGACCTACGGGGCGGGGGAGGAATCCTACGCCCCCATTTCGTCACTTTTCGGCTCAGGCAAGGCCCAGTAGGCCAGTACGGCCATTCCCAAGACGGCCACGGCTGAGATCAAGGTGTTGGACAGGTAGCCATACGTGACGTACGCCAGGCCGGCGGCAGCACTGCCAATACCAAGGCCCACCTGACCAATGGCCACGGCAAGGCTGAGAAGCGCACCGCGCCGCTGCTCCTCCACAAGCGCTGTCATCAGGGACTGCAATGGACTGATGCGGATGGCAAACATGACCATGGCGAAGCCGAAAAGAAGGTAGGCCATGGCCATTGAGGTAATCATGTAGGTCGTAGCTACCATCACAAGGGCCAGCCCCAGGCAAGAGACGATGATCAGGGGCTTGCGTCCGGTCCTGTCGGATAGTTTGCCCGCGGACGGGCCGGCAATGACGTTGGCAAAGCCCCCCACCAGAAAAAGGGATGCGATGGCTTTACCATCTACGCTCAGATGCTGTTCAAGCCATGTAGGCAGGTAAATGACATAGAGGCCGATACTGAAAAACATCAGGAAATAGGTCGCACTGGCCGCCTGAACAACGTTTCTTCCGAGCAGTTCGCGATAACCGGCAATGGCTGACCCCAAGGTCAATCGATTTTCATCACGCTGCACGTCGGGCTGCGGTACATAGAACCAAATCAGGATCGTGGTCAACGTCATGGTGCCGGCAAACATCATGAAAGCACCCTTGAATCCAACCCAATCAGCCAACAGCGTGCCAATCGGGATGCCGATAATCTGCCCTACAGCAATCCCGCTCATGACCCAGCCGTTGGCCCAGCCGCGCTTGTTGTAGGGGAAGTAATCACCCACGTAGGAAACAGCCGCGCCCGAGAGCATGCCACCCGCCGCCCCAGCGGCTGCCCTGACAGTGAGCAGCTGGGCGAAATTGTCGGCCACGCCGTGCAGCCATAGGGCCACAGCCATGGATCCACATCCCAGCAGTATGACGAGGCGGCGTCCGAACTTGTCCGATATGGGCCCGATGATGAGCGCAAAAAGGCTCAGGAAAACCGCGTAGGACGTAATCAGCCAGCCTTGGTAGGCTTCTGCAATGTTGAGCGCCTCGCCAATGCGTGGTAGGATCGGGGACACGATGATGACCTGGCTGCTGGCAGAAAACACCATCAGCCACAGGGCAAACAGGACCAAATAGGGATGAGAATGGTCTCTCCGGGCCATGTGGGGCGCTGGATACGCGGCTCGTCGCGATGATGATGTCTCAAGGTCATGCCCAACGGTAGCTTGGCAACAAGCACACCGAAGCGCGGGACAGTATACGCACTGCGACCCGTCGATACGGTGTCGAATCAGCCAAGATGCGGCCACGCCCGGTTCATACGAAAACGGGGCGGCCGCCTTTCGGCGGCCGCCCCGCTGCCCGCTGAGCGGGTCAACAAGACGCAACGGGTGGTTGCGAACGGGTCCCGTCATCCCCTGGGACCGCGTCCTCCCCGGTTACTTGAGCAGCGTCATTGTTTTCGATACCATGCCGGCAGCAGTCTGCAGGCGGTAGATGTACGTGCCCGAAGCCAGGTTCGAAGCGTCGAACTGGGCCTGGAACGTGCCAGCCGGCTGCACACCGTCTACCAGAACGGCAATCTCACGTCCGAGCACGTCATGCACCGACAGGCGGACCTGCTGCGTCTGCTGCAAACGGAAAGCGATGGTCGTCGTCGGGTTGAACGGGTTCGGGAAGTTTTGCGCCATCTCGACCTGCTGTGGCAGCTCGGCGAAGTCATCCTCTACGTCGACTGTCTGACCCGTGGCGATATTGCCGAAGTAGCCGGCGGCCGAGAGCGCCGTCCAGCCAGCAGCCCAGTTATCGCGGCCAAAGGCGCCAACGAATTCAACCGGCGTGTAGAACGCATCGGCTGGGTAGGCAGCACGCGCCATCGTGAAGGCCGGGCTGTTACCTGTCGGACGCGGATCCAGGCCGCCCGAAGGCGTCGTGGAGCGCTCAATACCGGCAATCATCGGATCTTCGACCACGTTGCCGTTGGCTACGAGGTAGTCGATGATGGCAGCCTGGTTCTCGAGGCCCGGATTGACAAACTGTGCCGGGTCATTGCCCGCGCCAAAGCCGTACCACAGGTTGTGCGTCAGACCCAGATCTCCTGCCTCAAAACGCTGACGACTGTCCAGCGGCTTCGAACCCGTGTTGTCAATGTCTTCGATCGTCAGGGCATATCCACCCGAGGTAGAGTTGTAGTCCGTAAAGATCGAGTTGTGGTAGAAGCCACCCGTGTTGTCACGGAACATGAGCATCTCGCCGCGATCGCCATCGGGCGTGTTTGAAGCGCCGCCGCCGATGTAGGTCGCATTGAAGACGTACGGCATGGCAAACGGCTCGGTGTTCTCATCGCCACCGGCTCCGTCCTGCTCGGCCGCAGCACCCGCTGCGTCCGTACCCTGGATTACAAACCAGAACTGACCCTTGCCGCGGTAGCCCTGATCCCAGTCCACAGCATCATCGGCGTTGAAGGCCGAAACGAAGTACTTCAGGTTCACATTACCGCCGAAGAACTCGACGCCGTCATCGCCCGAAGCATAGGATTCAATGTACTCAAGCGTCGTGCCAGCGCCTACACCGCCCAGCGTCAGACCCTGGATCTCGTTGCCGTCCGACTCACCGATGTTGATACCGGTGTGGCGGATGGAAACGTAACGCATGATGCCCGAGGAATCGTTATCGTCCGTGCCGCCGTACTCGGCGCGCGTGTCCCCCGTTGGCAGGATCTCGTTGACGCCTTCGATCTCTTTCTGGGAGGCGTTGTTGGTTACCGCATTGCCGAGAAGGATGATGCCGCCCCACAGGCCGCGGTCTTCGTAGGTCAGAAGGTCAGCCGATGAGATGTTGTCCTGCACCGAGGTGAAGATAATGGGCATATTGGGCTCACCCATGGCGTAGATCTTGCCGCCCTTGGCCACCATCAGGGCCGAGGCGTCAACACTCTGGCCGTCTTGGGCCTTTACTACCGTGCCAGCTTCGATATGCAGCTCGGCACCGTCCTCGACGATGACCAGACCGCTGAGGACATACACAGTATCGTTAGTCCAGTGAATTGTGTCACCGGCGTTGATGTCGGCATCAGTGACCGTAACTGTTGGACGGCTTTCCACATCGTCGGACTGGGCCAGCGCAGTACTGGTTGTAAATCCGACCATGATCAGTAACGCGAAGAGGGTTCGTAGCGCTCGTTGCATGGTATCAGGGTAGATGAGTTAGGTGGGTAATAGTCAGCTAACAGTGAGCTAACGATTTCTTAATGAGGGCCGGAAACCACAGAAGGCAGCCATGTGGCTGCCTTCCGCTGGGGCCTGAAGCCCGGGCGATCCGGACCTCTATGTCAGGGTGTTCTATTCAGACTTTTCCGGATTTCCAGCTGTACATCGTGCAATTTCCGTTTGGTAACCCCACGATTGCCTCCTGGCAATCAATTGATATCGTAGGTAAGTCCGAGCGAGAACGTGCGGGAGCGGGAGTACGAGAGGTACTCGTAATCCGTCCCTTTGAACGACTGGACCTGGCGCATGTCCGTACCCAGTAGATTCTTGGCCGAAAGCTTCATGCGGAAGTCGCGCGAAACCTTACGGGAGATCGTCAGATCGAGGTCAGCACGGGCCTCCTCGTACACATCGGGCGTAGCGCCCTCGTTTACGGCCAACAGACGATTGCCGAAAATCGTGTAGTAA
>JAAZVD010000009.1 GCA_018623785.1 Bacteroidota bacterium
ATGAAAGGTCCTCCCATTGACCTCCCAATGCACGAAGGGCGTCGTGAAGATCGGGATTCTTTACGCGGGAGGGGAGGTAGGGCGATGATGAATCGACGATGTCGGCCGCTTTGTCGACAACATCGTAGGGCAGGTACTTGGCCAACACCTCCACCAAATCGGAGCGTGTGATAGGTTTGGCAAGAAAGTCATCCGTCAGGCTGCGGAACGTATCCGCATCTTCGCCCACGACACTGGCCGAAAAGGCGATGACAGGTACGGGGGGTCGTGTTCCTGAGGCGGCAAGGTGGCGCATGAGCGCGATACCGCTCATGACAGGCATTTGAAGATCAAGTAGCAGAGCGTCAAAGGTATTCTTCTCCAAGGCGACGAGCGCCTCCCTTCCGTTGCTTACACAGGTACATTGCAGTCCCAGAAGCCCCAGCATTTCGGCGATCATCTCCCTGTTCTGTGCTTTGTCTTCGGCCACCAGCACGTGCCCATTCCTGAACAGCACCTGCTCGGGCAGAAAGCGCGGGCGTTCCTGCGCTGCTGCATCCGAAGCATGGACACCTACGCGCGGCAGCCGGACAATGAAGACGGAACCGTTGCCCTTTGTGGAATCCAGATAAATGGCACCCCCCATCATATCCACCAGTTTCTTGGTGATGGCAAGCCCAAGGCCTGTTCCACCATAATCGGAGACCGATTGCCCACGGGATTGGTCGAAGGCCCCAAAAATATGCTGTCGATCTTCGTCGGATATACCAATGCCTGTGTCAGCGACACGAATCAGAACCGTGCGTTCGTCATCGGCATCCCCTTCAAACTGACTGACCCGTGTTTGGACAGTAACCTCGCCTTTTTCTGTGAACTTGATGGCGTTGCCGATCAGGTTTATCAAGATCTGTCGGATGCGGGTCTCGTCCAGCATCAAGGCCCGCGGAACGGATGGGTCGGTTTGCACCGAAAGGGACAGCCCCTTGCCGCGTGCCTTTTCTCCGAACATCATGGGCATGTCATCCATGATGGTATGCAGGTTGGTTGGAGCGGGCGTGAGCTCCATTTTGCCTGCTTCCACTTTAGAAAGGTCCAGAATGTCATTGATCAACGTGAGCAGCGACCTACTCGAGGATTGGATCCGGGAGACATAGGTGGATAGTTCGGGGTCTTTAAGGCGGTTCGACAACAGATCCGTAAACCCGATGATGGCATTCATGGGGGTTCTGATCTCATGGCTCATATTGGCCAGGAATCGGCTCTTGGCCGTTGTGGCTTGTTGGGCATCCCGAGCGAAGCGTTCGGCGCGCTCGCTGCTCTCTTCCAGAGCCTTGTTCGCCTTGGCCAGCAGCCGCCGCTGGCGTTCTATTTCGCGGCGGTGAATGTCCATCTCCTTGTTCTGGTCCGCCATTCGCGTTGCCTGCTCTTCGATCTCAAGCTTGCTTTTTTGGAGCTCTTCATGGCGGTTTTCCAGCTCCTTCTGCTGCTGTAACAATTCTTGATGCCGTTTTTCGAGCTGCTCGGTGTGCTCGGCAAGCTGCTCCCGAGCGCGGGCTCCCGCCATTGGAAGCCGCCCACTGCGGGCCTCAAGGGGCGTGGTACCGCCAGGGCTCTTCGTTCGGAAGCGCGACAGCGCACGCACCGCTGTGTACATGGAAAGCCCAAACAGAAGGAAGTAGGTGAGTAGCGCCCCCAACGAGCGAAACCACGGGGGAGTTACCGTGAGGTTGACCCGAGTAACAGGGCTGATCCGGCCCGATGGCGACATGGCCCGCACTTCGAACACATAATCGGCCTCAGACAGTGCCGGATAGCGGATGTGGGTCTCGGGTGTCCATGCTGAAAAATCCACATCCAGTCCATCCAGACGATATTGGTAGCGCATTCCTGATGCATCGTGGACATGCGGCGATGACCACTGGATGGAGAGGTCTTTTTCAGTATGGGGTACCGTGATTGTCGGCATACCTGAGGCTCCGGGTGCCCCACCCCCAAAGAGCGTGTTGCGCTGCGATGTAATACGTCGAATGTGAACCCTGCCATCAGCCTCGGCGGCATGGTCGTTGTCTTCGACCGACAGGAAAAGACCCTTGTCCGTTGCCACCCAGCATCGGGTTGTCGGGGCAGCCAATTCGCATGAGACATCTTGAATCTCGGCGTCATTCAGGAGGTGCAATCCCCTTGCGTAGCGCACACCGGGCGCCGAAGCGCGCTCGGCACCCGGAATCAGTCCGATTGAGGTACTGCCCATGACCCAGGCCTGTTCATTACTGACCGCTGCCGCGAAGCGCACACCTTCGGGCACGATGGTTGTGCCTATACGATTGGCACTGGCTTTCTGAAACCGGTTTACTTCGATGTCGAATCGGAACATCCCCGACGGGCCGAAGAACAGGAGATCTTCGCCTGCGCCGAGCGGTCGCACCATGCTTTGGGGTAGACCATCATCCTGGTCATACCGCGTCATTTGTTCGGCCGATGAACCCGTCTCGGACCAGACGACACGGGCCACACCGGACGGCGCAAGACCGGCCCACAGGTTACCCTGTGCATCTTCTGCCAGCCTGAGTGGCCGAAAACCCGCACTCGTAATCATGCGCGTTACCGACCAGCGCGAGATGGCCGGGTTGTAGGCGATACGAACCAGACCGTCGTCAACACCCGCCCACACTACATTTCCCTGGGTAAAAGAGGGGTGCAAGCTGAAAACACGGCTTCCAACATCCAGCACATAGGAGCCAGCGGCGTCCGCTCCGGGAAGGATGCGGACGCGGCTCTAATTGACCACCATGATGTCCTGGCGCACCGCCAGAAGGTGGGAGACAGGCTCGCGCGCACCCGGAACAGGATCAAAACGCTCGGGAAGGGTGGTGGCGTTGATCGGGGCGGAATACAAGCCACGATCCGTTCCCGCGAACAAGCGCGTGCCAGTGGACGCCACGCCCCTGACAGGCCCAGAAAGTCCTGACCCCCGCGGTGGCGATGATATGGAGCTGTTCAAGTCCAGGTGTACAACCCCGCTACTCGTGGCCAACCACACCATTCCCGTGCGGTCTTCGCCGATACCCTTGATATCTGCCGGGGGTAATCCATCTTTCACCCCCAGGAAGATGAAGCGCTCCGACCGCGGCGAGCGAACGGCCAGTTCTCCCCCTGCAAAACCCAGCATGAGAGTGCCATCGCGCAGGCGCTTGGCCACGCGCACCTCGCCTCGGGAAAAGACTACGGACAAGCTCGGGTCTGCGGGCATGAGCAGGCCCTGCGAGAACACGTCAACATTGCCTGAGGCCCGCCGGATGAGAGTGCTTGACTCATCGGTGGTCACGGAGAGCGTAACCTCATCCTCATCAAAGGTCTCTAGTCCCGGAACCGCCCTATAAACGCCCTCATCAAGCATGTGTAATCCGCTTCCCCAAAGTACCAGGAACAGACGGTTGCCCTGTGTGAACGCATGCTGCACGGGCGCAGGGGGTGTCATGGCAACCAATGAATCCGACCGGTGGGCCACAATGCCGTAGGACGATACGACGTAGGTAGTTTCCTCCGTTGAAACAAAGTGGCCCGCCTCATCCTGGTTTTCGGTGCCGCTCGAGCCGGCAGAAAGAGAGCGGTAGCGGGCACTGTAGGTATCATCCGCCTCCAGCACTCCCACGCCGTTGTCGGCTGCAACAAGCAACCGGTCCGCGGACGTGAGGGACAGTCGTTTGGGGATGTGCCCGTCAGGCAATGGAAGCTTGCGCCACGCTACCCCATCGAATTCAAGGATGCCATCTTGGTTGGCAACATAGACGAGGCCATTTTCAGCCACCACAACATCATGATTGACAGGGCTCTGCCCGTAATCAATAGCTCTGTAGTGCCGAAGGACCGGATAGCCTGCTTGTTGCGCTGTGGCAAGCATCGGGCTGAGGGCTACCGACAGACAGGTAATGAAAGCGACAAAAAAGGGATTCATCCCGGGAGGATAGGAGCGGAACAACATGGACAGACAGAGCGCTGGCGTCAGGTACAAATCTATTCATTGACAGACCGCTTTGCTACGGATTTCGACGATCGTCAGAGCAACGCAGTAGGTGTGCCGCTTTCCATGATCTTCCGTGTGCCGGCTCTTCATGCCGTTGTCTCCCGGGCTGCCGTCCCCCTATATTGGGAATCCCTGATATCCTGGCCTCGTTTTGTTCATGGTCACGCGCCCTTCATTGTTTACCCGAAAAAATGGCCCGCATACTGATTGTTGATGACGAAGCAGGAATTCGTCGTACTCTGAAGGACCTGATGCAGATGCAAGGGTACGAGATCACGGAGGCGGCGCATGGCGCCGAGGGTCTTGAAAGGTTAGCCGAAGGGCCCTTCGATTTGGTGCTCTGCGACATGCAGATGCCTGTCATGGACGGAATGGCGTTCCTGAAACAGGCCAGGAAAACCTATCCGGAGCTGCCTTTCATCATGTTGACGGCGCATGCCACCATCGAGCGCGCCGTGGAGGCCACCAAAGAGGGGGCCTATGATTTTGTAGCCAAGCCCCCGAACTTGCAGCACTTCATTGTTGCTGTGCGTAATGCGCTGCAGGCAAAAAAGCTCAAAAGGGAGCATACGCGTATGAGCGCACGCCTCTCCCGCATCGATGGCGACGTGCCTCCGCTCCTGGGCGAAAGTCAGGCCATCCAGCGCGTCAAGAAGCTGCTCGAACGGGCGTCGCCCAGCGAGGCCCGAATTTTGGTAACGGGCGAGGCGGGCTCGGGTAAGGAGCTGATAGCCCAGTGGGTGCACCGACTCTCGGACCGCAGCGAAGCACCCTTTGTGGCCGTCAACTGCGCAGCCATTCCTTCGCAGCTGATCGAGAGCGAACTGTTTGGTCATGAGAAAGGATCGTTCACAGGGGCCCATAAGCAACATATCGGGTCGTTTGAGCAAGCCGACGGGGGTACCCTGTTTCTGGACGAGGTGGGGGATATGAGCTACACGGCACAGGCCAAAGTGCTACGTGCGCTGCAGGAAAGCCGTATTCGTCGTGTTGGGGGTTCTGAAGACATTACGGTGGATGTGCGGGTGGTGTGTGCCACCAACAAAGACCTGCAAGAGGCCATTCAGGCGCGCACATTCCGGGACGACCTTTTTCATCGCCTGGCCGTCATTACCATTGAATCACCTCCTCTCAGGGAGCGCCCAGATGACATCCCGCTCCTGGCTGAGTTTTTCTGCGATAAACTGAGCAAGCGCAATGCCCGTACGGGGAAATACTTTACCAAAGAGGCGCTGGCACTGCTTTCGTCCTATCCCTGGCGGGGGAACGTCCGCGAGCTTCACAATGCGGTAGAGCGACTCATTGTCCTGAGCGAGGAAGATGCCATTACCGCCGAAGACGTGGACCTTTTCACCAATCCTGGCAGTGCCCCACAGGATTCCGTTTCTCATCTAATGAGTCAGCACTCCCGCATTGCAGACTTTCGAGATGCGGCCGAGGCGCTGTTCCTGCGTCACAAGATGAGGGAATATGATGGAAACATCAGTCGGATGAGCGAAGCCATCGATTTGCAGCGCTCAAATATCTATGCCAAGCTCAAGAAATACGGCATAAAAGACTGATTCCTGCGTGGCGGTCTTCCCCTGCGCCCACCGGGGAGTTCGGGGATCCGGTCTTTGCCGTCCTCAGTCGCCGGGCAGGGTAAGCACGAAGCGGGTTCCATGCGGCGCATTATTTTCTACCCGAATGGACCCTCCTTGCACCTCCGCGGCCATGCGGCAAAAGGCCAGACCCAGTCCGACACCGGTCCTTGGTGCGCCTGCATCGCGCGCCTGTACCTGATAGAATGTGTCGAAAACGCGTGCATGAAGATGCTCTGGAATGCCTCGACCGTTGTCGGCCACCACGATTTCAAGATGGTCATCGACGGCGCGGGCTGAGAGCCATACGTTGCTGGCTCCTTCAGCGTATTTGAACGCGTTGGAGAGCAGGTTACTCACTATGCGCTCAAGCAGGATGCGGTCTGCTTGGCCCCTGCATGATGCGTCTGCATCAAGGTCGATGACCACATTGGCATCGCCTGCCAAGCTTTCGAATCGTACCTGCAACGTTTGGAGCAGCTCTACCACGTCTATAAGCTCCTTCATGGGCTCCAGCACCCCAGCCTCCATTTTGGACAGATCCAGCATGCTGCTGATCATCAGATCCATGGATCCGGAGGCCGATGTGATATCGCGAATCCGTCGCCTGAGCGCATCCGACGGAGCGTCCTGACCACTGGAGGCAACCATTTCCATCATTTCCGCATTCATTTTGATTACGGAGAGTGGATTGCCCAAGTCGTGCACGATCATATGGGTCAACGCTTGCCGGCTGTTTTCCGAGGCCCGCAGGTCCTCGTAACTTTTTTCGAGGGAATGCAGCAGCTCGCGCTCCCTGTCCCGCAATGCCTTACGCTCGAGGCTCGAGGAGAGGCGGGCTCGTAGGATAGCCGGGTTGAAAGGCTTTCCCAAGAATTCCACAGCGCCGGCTTCCAGGGCGCGCGTTACCGTCTGCAGATCATCGATCCCCGATATAAGGATGACCGGTATATGTCGTAGCTCCTCGCTCTGAGACAGGACGTCAAGTACCTGCATGCCGTCCATACCCGGCATATGGTTGTCAAGGAGCACCGTGTCAGGCAGCCACTCCCGAATGATGGCCATCGCTTCGGAGCCATTGCAGGCCTCTCGGCACTCGTAGCCGATCATACCTACGAAGTCCACCAGCATCTCCCGGTTCATGGCGTTGTCGTCCACGACGAGAATCCGCTGAAGGGGGCTGTCTGTCTGTTCGCTTTTCTCGGACATGGCGACCGGTAGCGTGTCGGGGTGGGTTAGGCTTGCAATCTAGGGCTGTGCGGCTCACTGCGCCAGTGCATGGCGCACGCGTGATCGGTAGCGTGCCGGGTTCGCTACGACGCGCAGACGTAACGAGAGTGTACCGCTGGCGAAACACTTTTGGGGGGTTGGACGCCGTGTTTGGACGGCCTGTACGGCACGGAAGCCCGTAAAAGAGCCCTTATAGCGCTCTGAACAAGGTTTTTTGTAGATCCACAGTTACCCCGGGAGTAGCACGGCACGGGTATTGAGATGGCATGGGCAACGGTCGGTGCACTACCGCCCGACCAGCCCAGAACCCAACCGGCCCCATGTCAGCATCTCAGACCGCAGAACGCTTCGCCCTGGCTTACCACGCACAGCCGTGTCAGGAACACCGCAACGCTGTTGTGTTTGCTGCCGAACCCATCATTCGCTCGATCATATCGAAGATCTCGCGGCCGGGCGATGTTCTCGCACAGCCTGATGAGCTTTTCAACGTGGGTGTCATTGCCACCTTGCAGGCACTCGACCAGTTCGATCCCAGTGCGAATTGTCAGTTTATCACGTTCGCATATCCCAGGATACGCGGCGAAATCATCGATTTTCTGCGCCGCCTCGATCCGCTCTCACGCCGCCGTCGGGCCAAGGTAGCCAAGGAGCGGGAGGCTCGCGAGCGCTTGTCACAGCGTTTTGGATGTACGCCAAGCGAGCAGGACGTAGCGCGTGAAATGGAGGTTTCCGTCGATCAGTTGAACGACATCCGCATGGACGCCCTGCGTCGATTCCAGGACTCCCTTGACCTCGTTCAAGACGCCGACAGCGGATTGCGACTGGTGGACATCGTGCCCGATGTTACGGCTACGATCGGGTTTGACCGCATGGAGTGGGATGACATCCGCCGACACTTGGACGGGTGCTCACGGGTGTTGGATCAGCGTGATCGGACCATCCTTGAACTCTACTTTGCAGAGGACATGACCCTTGCCGAGATCGGTGCAGTGCTGGGCGTGTCGGAAGCCCGCGTATCGCAGCTGCGCCGCGGCGCCCTTGAGCGTCTGGCCGCAGCGGTCGAGCCCGACCTGCGTCGCGCTGCTTGAGGATATCTTCCCACCCCCAGCCGCGTCTGCCACCCCCACCGTGCTTGCGGGCTATCGTACCCGGACTACAGGGTGGGTTACTGTGCCCGAGGACGTGGATATTCGCACCCAGTAGGCGCCCGATGGGGCATCCAAGGCGCTCCACTCCAGCTCGTGCCGTCCGGCCGCCCTCTCCTCGTCTGTCAGCAAGGCGACGCGCCTTCCTTGGAGGTCAAAAACCTCTGCTGTGAAGCGTCCAGATACCGGAAGATCTACTGCCAGACGGATACGGTCGGTAAAGGGATTGGGCCAAGCGGACACGACGGATACCGTTTTCGGCAGGGTTTCTTCGTCGGCTACATCCGTAACGACAGCACCGATGGGCAGCGTCCAGATACCGCGGCCATGCGTGGCTACGACAACCTCATCATCGAGCAGTCGCAGCTGCCAGATGGAGACCGCAGGCATGCCGTTATCGGCCAAGGCCCAGGTAGCGCCGTTATCCCGGGACTCCACGATGCCAATTTCCGTAGCGGCCCAAATTACGTTCGTCCCTGGGAAGTCGAGGACATCATAGGTGGACACATCAGGAAAGCCGTTGCCCGATACCACACCCTGCACTCCACCCAAGAAGCCACTCAAATCCTCCCACGTCTCTCCTGCGTCCGTGCTTCGGATGACCTTGGGCCTCCCCGAGTACGAAAAGGTGACGTAGATAGCGTTAGGGTTTTCGTAGCTGCTCGCAAGGCCGCTCAGCCGACCGGGCGCCCAGGACGGTGTGGGGACGGGCCGGAACGTGGCCCCATTGTCGAGGGAGCGGTGCAGGTGACCGGCATTGTCTCCTCCCGATGAGGTGGGATCCATTTCGTACCCTGCCCACACCACGTCTCCATCGGCATTTGAAACATGGACCTTGCCGCTCGAACCGGCATACCCCCATTCTTCCGAAGCGATGGCTCGAAGCTCCCAGGATTCGGCGAAGTCGGACGAGCGCCATACCCCATCTTCCCCGATGGTGTACACGATGTCGGAATTGTCTGCGCGGGCTGACAAGCTGGTGATGAATTGGGACCCATTTCCCTGTCCCGAGTTGGCCAGCCCACTGGTGGCTCCCGAAAAGTTGATTCCGCCATCAGTGCTCCGGCGGATAGACGTCCATTGGGAGGTCGTCAGCATTTTTCGGTCATCCTGCTTGTGCCAGACAACATCGAACCCATCTCCGCCTCCGGCTCCAAACCACACCGACCCGGCGTCCGGATTCCCCAATGAGCGCCAAGAGCCATTGTCTTGTGTGCCGCCGAGGTAAATGGTGCGCCCGGGTTTCTTGTCAACCCCGTAAAACTGGGTGGTGTTGTATCCCCTGAAGCGACCGTTCCAGTTTACACCTCCGTCGTTGGAAACAAACACACCGCCATCGTTGCCGAGGACAAGGCGGAAGTCATCATCGCCTGGGCCCGTGCGGATGGAGCGCATGACATGCTGGTCCACGTGGACACCGGAGCCGATTCGTGAAAGAACCCGGTTCCCAACCTCTGCTTCGAGCCAGTTCAGGCGCAGGATGGATTCGGGCAGGTCGTCTGGATTCCACACTGCGCCATCGGCCAGGATGGGCCAGAAAAAGTAGGCAAGATCTGTACGCAGCCCGCCATCCTGCGCCAGAGCTGCGTCCGGTGTATCGCCCGTGTAGGGCCGGGCCGATATCAAGACGTACTCCCGATCGAGGTCCTCTCCATCGTACGTGCTCAGGTCGAATGCTCCGTTATCCTCGCGGTCCCTGAAGGAAACTCCCAACTGGCGATTATTGGTAATGTCCCAGACTTCGAAGGGTACCTCCACGTAATCCACGTACGGGTAATCGGCAAAGGCCACGCCGGCCTGATCGGGCGGTACGTACCGATGCGCCTTCTGGTGTTTACCCGGTCCGAAGCGCACCTCGACAGCCACCATTTGTGCTGCGGTAATCGTGCTTTCATCCTCCTCCGTGCCCAGGCGAAGGCCGCCACCCAGGTGGCTGGCCCCGAAGTTGATGAAGGACAGGAAATCTGACGTGTTTTCCTGATCCACCCCATTGAAAATGGTGCGCACCGAGGAGCCCCCGCTTTGGCGCTGCCTGTAGAGACCGACCCCTCCCAAGAAGACCCTCTCGGGGTCCGCAGGATGGGCGTGGACCATCAGGTCATACCACCCCTGCGTGCCCGCGATGTCGGCATCCAGGGAGCCCTCGGCTGGAATGAGTTCCACCCAGCTCTCTGCACCGTCGGTCGAGACGTAGGTGGGGTCCACCCCATCGCCTGACTCGACCAGTGCATAGAGGCGCTTCGGATCCGCCGCCGACACATCAAGCTCTATGCGGGCCCCCGAGCTGGCCTCCACCAATCCAAGATTCGCACTCTGCCAACTCAGGCCGGCGTCCACCGATTTCCAGACGCCGCGTCCGTCCTCGACGGCGTACTGGGTGTCAAATGCCCCCGGCTCGGCAAGAATCTGATAAAAGCCGCGAAAGCTACTGGCTTCGAGCACACGCGACCATGATGCGCCACCATCCGTACTGCGCCACAAACCGGTTTGGGCCGCTGCAAGAACAAGGTTGGCATCAGTATTCGACACGATAACCCGGTTGACAAACAGGAAATCCGTGCCGCCGCTCGTGGAGGGTAGCACATTCCATGTCAGACCACCATCCGTGGATTTCAGGATGCCGTCCCCGATGGCAGCATCCCCATTCCAGAAGCCCTCCCCCGTAGCAGCGTACAGAATATCCGGATTGGCAACAGACTGTGCGATGGATGTAATGGATAGTCGAGGCGCATCATCGGTGAGCGGCGTCCAGGTAACACCTGCGTCCGTTGTGCGCCAGATGCCACCTCCCACGGATCCTGCCAGAAAAGTGTTTCCTGTGGGGTCGTTCGCATCGATGACCAGCCCCCGTGTTCGCCCGCCCACATTGCCTGGACCCCGCTCCGTCCAGGGAAGATCGATCGCGGCTCCCTTGCGTGCAGCGCGCAGGGCGTTGAGCGCAAGCTTGCGGTACCCAGCCCGGTATCCGGAGTCCTCTTTGCCCTCGGGCACGGTAATACCGTGAAAGTGCCGGGCAAATTCGTCAGGGAACCCGAACCGCGGAGCATCCGGCGTATGATCCAGGGGTTGCCCAGTGTACATCATGGAAAGGGCTAAGAGAGGGGCCATGGCCATGAGGAGCAGGCGAAGGGCCGAGCGAGGAGTTATCCGAGACATCGTGGGGACAGGAATAGGTGGGCAGGATTGCGCAGCACGATCCGGGCGGCTAAGTTCATCTCGCCATGAACAGGTCCACGGTGCTCGCCCCGCGATCAGAGCGTTAATCTAGGCATCCTGTCTCATCTTCTCTCCTTTTTTCAATTCCAGTGCCCATGCGTTCCGTTTCCTTCCTGGTGCTCGTCCTCTTCGCAGCTCTCGGCGCCCAACCTGCAACTGCGCAGACCGTCACATCCCCTGCGGCCTATCTGGGCTATGAGCTTGGCGAGCAATTTTCCCCCCACCATCGGGTAGTTGGATACTTTGAGCGCGTTTCAAAGGAAAGCGATCGGGTCCACCTTATGGTGTACGGAGAGTCCAACGAGGGCCGCCCTTTGGTGGCAGCGGTCATTTCCACGCCCGAGAACCTGGCCAACATTCGACAGATCCGCGAGGATAATTTGCGCCGCGCCCACATGAAGGAAGGGGAGTCATCGGACAGCAAAAAGGCCATCGTGTGGCTCTCCTACAATGTGCACGGCAACGAGTCAAGCAGCTCGGAGGCCGCTATGGCTACGTTGTACCGGCTTGCCGACCCTGCCGACGACTGGGTCTCGTCCTGGCTGCGGCATACCGTAATCATCATGGACCCGATGCTTAACCCAGACGGCCGCGACCGCTATGTAAATTGGTTCAAGATGGTCGTTGGTGAACGCTCGGATGCAGATCCATTGGCGGTTGAGCACAGTGAGCCCTGGCCCGGGGGACGCACGAATCACTATTACTTTGATCTGAACCGGGACTGGTCCTGGCAAACGCAGGTAGAGACGGTACAGCGCATGCGGCTCTACAGGGATTGGATGCCCCACGTGCATGTGGACTTTCATGAGCAGGGGGTCGATGCACCGTATTACTTTGCGCCTGCTGCCGAGCCGATTCACGAGGAAGTGACGGCCTGGCAGCGGGAACTGCAGCAGCTCATGGGCCGCAATCACGCGCGCTATTTCGACCGGGAAGGTTGGCTCTACTTTACCAAAGAGTCCTTTGACATCCTATATCCGGGCTATGGGGAATCCTTTCCCATGTTCAATGGGGCTATCGGCATGACCTACGAGCAGGCCGGTCACAGTCGGGCCGGCCTTGGCATTGAAACCGCCCTCGGAGATACCCTTACCCTGCGGGACCGGTTGACCCACCATACGACAGCTGGGCTGTCCACGATCGAGGTTGCAGCACTACACCACGAGCGCATCGTAGATGAGTTTGCTGCCTATTTTGACCGCGCCGTCGCCGATCCTCCGGGTGCCTACGCCTCTTATGTAGTGCGAGCCTCCTCTCCCGGCCGCCGGGAGGCCCGTCTGGCTGAACACCTTGATCGCCTGGGAATCGAATACGGCAGATTAGCATCGGAGGCCCGCGTCGAGGGAATGGATTACCGTACGGGCCGGGTGGGACGTCACGAGATTGCTGCCGGCGACCTGGTCATTCCGGCGGCGCAGCCGAGGGCGGTGCTTACTCGGGTGCTCTTTGATCCCGAGGTGGTGCTCTCCGATACTCTGACCTATGATATTACTGGCTGGGCTCTTCCCTTTGCCTATGACGTGGATGCGGTAGCCGTCAAGCAACCTTTGGAGACGGGTGGGTGGATGGAACCGGTGCCCGCAACGCCATACGTGTTCGATCAGCCTTACGCGTGGGTCGCGCCCTGGGACGATACCGGCGATGCAGCCTACCTGGCAGCCCTCTTGAAAGAAGGCGTCATTGTTCGGCGCAACGACAACCCCTTTTCGGTTGGCGAGGCCACGTTCGGTCGTGGTGCCATCATCGTGACGCGAAGGAACAACGAGCGCTTTGGAGAGGACCTCGAGCCGATGTTGACCCGCCTGGCTGCGGCACACCAGCAGGCACTGACACCCATAGAAACGGGCTTCGTGGACACGGGCAATGATCTGGGCTCATCCCGGGTTCGCGCCATGAAGCCGCCGCGCGTCGGCATGCCCTTTGGCGCCCCCCTGGGTTCGGCCAGCATCGGAGAGGTCTGGCACTGGTTCGATCAGGTGGTCTCTTATCCACTGACACGTTTTCCGGCCGATCGGTTTGCCACCATGGATCTGAATGAGTTTGATGTACTCATCCTGCCCTCGGCATCCTATGGCTCCGTACTTGGGGAGGCCGGTCTGAAACGGTTGCAGGAGTGGGTGCGGTCGGGAGGGGGGCGCGTAGTGGCCATCGATCGCGCTGCCTCCTGGTTGGCCGGTAACGAAGGGATAGCACTAAGCATGAAGTCATCCGATTCGGAGCCGGACAGCGTCGGACAGGCGCGTGCTCGCACGCGCCAATTTGCCGACCGGAATCGGGACCGCGCACCGGACAGTAATCCGGGCGCCGTGTATCGAGTGGATGTGGATGAGACCCACCCACTGGCCTTTGGATTCAGTCAGGAGACGTTTGTCTTGCGGGACGGGTCGGACCATCCAGCCATCATGACCGATGAGGGAAGTTGGAATGTGGGTATCATCCAAACGGATGGCCGCGTTTCCGGTCACACAGGATACCGCGCCGAGGAACGGCTCGAAGGGTCGCTTGCCTTTGGCGTGCAATCCGACGGAGCGGGTGAATGGGTTTTCCTGATGGATAATCCGCTATTCAGGGGGTTTTGGCAGTCCGGGCTTCAGCTGTTTGCCAACGCTGTATTCATGGCAGGGCAGTAGCCGCCGGGGACGGCCCCTGTCAGCGCCCAGGTCAAAGCATCAGGGGGCTGCGGCCATCAGAATTGCATAGGCCATGGCCAGAATATCGGCCATGATCAGCAGGAAGAGGACGATTACCTCAAGAATCGAGAAGTGTCGGCGCGCCTCGTAGGCGCGCCGCATCTCCCGGGAGCGTATGAACCCGCGACCGTCATTCATCCGCAGAATGAAGATCTGCAGAATGATGGCGCTGCCTGTCAACCATACCCACGTTACCTCCTCGATAACAGGCATGATGACACCTGCCACACCGATCGGGGCCACCATCCAGAAGACCACTGGTGCCGGCAGGCCCACCTTCCTGTCGGCGCGCCGTTTGCGTTATTTGGCGCCTCGCGAGGCGCAACGGGCTAATTTACTGTCCAGATCAGTTGCTGCCGTTTTCATCAATGGGCTCGGGTAGAAATGGAATGCATGGTATACCGCGTGCAAGTATTGCACCCAATATAGAAAAGGTCAGGGGTGGGTAACCACCAGTTTGTGTTCAATGCGGCCCAGCAGCCGAACCAGGGTGTCGTGCCCAAGGCGCTTTTTCGCTTTCTGTAGACCGAACCACTTTACCTTGGTAATCTGCTCGGACCGCTGCGGCACAAATGATGAGGCCGTAGTCGTCATATGATACCAGTGGGTGGTCTTGACAATGAACCGGTCTTTTTCCACAAACCCATGGACGGTCGTATCCAGGAAGGAGTGTACCTCTACCTGTCCGATTCCCAACTCTTCCATGACTTCTCGGCGGGCGCAGTCTTCAATACCCTCGCCTTTGTCCCGCTTACCCTTGGGGATATCCCAGCGTCCCTTCCGATAAATGAGCAGAACCTTCAGCTTTCGCCGGCCCATACGCGTTACCACACCGCCGCCGGCCATCATTCCCTTTGGACGCCGATAGGGCTTACGATTCAGAATGGCTGCTTTCGGGATGCCGTGAACCTGGCCGCTCAACGTGGCTGGAATTCGCGTGGCGTCTACGACATACACGTTTCCTCGCCGATCCTTTTTGGCCATAGCCAGGCTTCGATACAGCCTGGATGCATCGAAGGCATCGGATTCAACCCCTCCTTTGATCTCTTCCGGGGAGGCAACGTAAAAGTACAGCATGGGATGCGTCTTGATAGCGGACTCTCCTAGCGTTTCGGGTTGGATGGGATCCTCTGACAGCGTGGATCTTCTGACCGTGAGGATTTTTTTACGGCGTGGATTTTTTATGGCGTGGATCCCTGGCGGCATCGGCTCGCACGACGGCGTGGCCACGCCAAAGATATCAT
>JAAZVD010000164.1 GCA_018623785.1 Bacteroidota bacterium
CGAACTTTTGGGATTTGACGGCCTTTTCTACATCCTCCACAATGGAAAAGAGATCTCCCGTCAGGCGGCCACACGTTGGGCAGGCAATGATGTTGACACCGGGGCGTCCAAGGCGCAGGGATTTCAGGATCTGGTGCCCGACTTCTACTTCGTGCAGGGAATCCGCTGCCAACGACACACGGATGGTGTCTCCGATACCCTGGGCCAGCAACGCGCCAATGCCGATGGAGCTTTTTACGGTTCCAGTCTCTTTGGAGCCGGACTCCGTAACGCCAAGATGCAGTGGGAAATCGGTGCGCTCGGCCAGCAGTTTGTAGGACTGGATCATGAAGAAGACGTCCGAGTGCTTGACCGATATAACCACGTCCTCAAAATCGCAGGCCGAACAGATTTCCACGTGGCGCATGGCGCTTTCGTAGAGCGCCTCGGGCTGTGGATAGCCGTATTTGTCAAGGATGTCTTTCTCGAGGGAGCCGGAGTTGACACCGATTCGGATCGGAATTCCCGCATCTTTGGCCGCATGCAGCACTTCGGCCTCCCATTCGCGCTTGCCAATGTTACCCGGGTTGATGCGCACCTTGGCTACGCCGGCCTCGATGGCAGCCAGGGCGTACTGATGATTGAAGTGGATGTCGGCAACAACCGGGCAGGTGGCTCCGGCTACGACTTCAGGCAGCGCATCCACATCCTCGGGCCGTGGCACGGCCACGCGGACCACATCCGCACCGGCCTCGGCCAGCCGATTGATTTCGGCCACGGTTTTTTCAACGTCGTGCGTCTTTGACGTGGTCATGGACTGCACCGAAATCGGCGCACCACCGCCGATCAGCACATCGCCGACGCGGACTTGCCTGGAATGTCGTCTGGGGCGTTCCATCGTGTGTGGGTACTACGGGTTGGGTTGGCGGGAAAAACGAGGCAGACACCTACGCATGTGTGGGAAGAGGATCCCGATCGTTACCTGTCAGGCGTTCCTAATCTCTGCTGCTGGTCTCGACGAGCCGACGCTTCTCTTCATCGGTCAGCGCATCGTATCCGTGGGCGCTGATCTTATCCAGAATACGGCCAATTTCTGCAGCGGGATCGATACCCTTGCCGTCTTCGGGCTGGACGGTCGCGCTTCTGGGTGTGGCAGAGCGGCCTTCGCCTTTACGAGTGTCCTTGTTCGATTGCCGATCGGCCAGCCACTGCTCCATGGAAGCAAGGATGCCCTGATTGGAACCAGAGACCACGTACGATGGGCGGCGCTGCCGGAAAAAAGCATCGGCCCACGGCGTCGGATGCCGGCCCTCGAGGGCAATGCGTCCGAGGAGGTATCCCGTCAGGACACCCCCAAGATGCGCCGAAACGGAGGTCCCTCCCGAAGAGAGAAACAGGATATCGAGGACGATGAATCCGATAACGACATGAATGAGCCGCACCACCCCGATGAACATGAGGCCGATGCGCTCGTGGGGCTGATGCACAGCTACCATGGTCATGAGGGCCAGGACGGCGCCGGATGCCCCGTGCACGGGACCGCTAAAGGGGCCAAATCCGGGAAAGAGTGCGTGCAGGAAGACCGTCAGGAGCGCGCCGCCCACGGCGCCGAGTAGGTACACTCCCAGGATACGCCCGGGCCCGTACTTGACTTCGTAGTCTCCCCCCACCCACAGCATCCATGCCATGTTGAACAGGATATGGAGCAGCCCACCAAGGCCGGGACTCAGGTGCAGGAAGGCGTAGGTCAGCAGTTGCCACGGCTCGAACAGGATACCCGGCCAGTCCGGGTTCAATGCCAGATGATCGATGACAAAACCGCGGACGCCCCCGATGTACACGCCAACCAGGTTCCAGGCCAGGTAGATGACCACGTTGATAGCCAACAGCACGCGAAAGGCGCGGGGCTGACTGGCATACCACAATTTGATTCGGTTGACCTGCATAGAATGGGACCGCCCGGCGGGTAACAGTTACCAGTACATGCGTCGATTGGGCTTCAAGGGCAGCTTACCGCGCCAGAATTGAATCAGGAGGAAGCCGAAGAGCATACCGCCCAGGTGGGCAAAGTGCGCCACAGCGCTCGACCCGCTTACGCCTCCGAATAATTCGATCAGGCCGTATCCGATAACGAACCACTTGGCCTTGATGGGAAACAGGAAGTAGAGGTAGATGGGCTGGTTGGGAAACATCATTCCGAAGGCCAGCAGGATGCCGAAGACGCCCCCCGATGCTCCGATGGTGGGCACCCACCAACGGGGATCTCCACCCGCCGCCATGTAATCCCAGGTAGTAATGGGCAGCTGGATCAGAGCGGCCCCGGCCACACAGACCACATAGAAGAAAAGAAAGCGCTGCGACCCCCACGTGTTTTCGATCTGCACGCCAAACATCCACAGGGCGAACATATTGAAAATCAGGTGGCTCAGGCTGCCATGCAGAAACCCGTAGCTGAGTAGCTGCCAGGGCCAGAATTCCCCGAGGCCCAGAATGGGTACGTTGCCCAGCGGCCAGAGCCCGAACCAGTTGATCAGAATGCGATTGGTTTCAGGGACAATCTGCGCCAGAAAAACCAACCCGTTCAGAATCAGGAGATTCTTGATGACCGGAGGAAACACCGAAAACCGGGTAGGTGGCTGGTACGTGCCCTGGTACATATTGGGGAAAAAAGAGGGTTCTGGGACGAAGTTCTGACGTAACCCGCAACACAGTCAATGGTTCAGGCCGCATACGGCCGTGCCCCACTGCAGGATACATCTATATATTGTATCCCTCGAAAAAACCTTGGCGCGCTGTACCAAGACACCCTGCCGGTGCGACGGCCTCGCCGATTAAAGGTGACGCGCGCTCCTTTTGCCCCGACCACAATCCTCCATCATCCGCACCGTGATTCTCATCGTTTCGGATCTGCACCTCGGTAAGTCTCCCGGTTCCGACCCCGAGCGGCTCGATGCGCTGCGGGCGTGCATTGGAGCCGAGAACGTGTCAGAGGTCATTTTCCTGGGCGATGTGTTCGATGCTTTCATTGACAGTGGTGCATCTCCGCCACCTGTCGTAGCGCAGTGGGGACACCTGGTCCGTGAGCTGCGGCGGGAAGGAATCCGCGTACGCTATCTGATGGGCAATCATGATCGCTGGCACCGGCGTTTCGTGGCTGACAGCATCGGGGAGCCCCCCATTCGCCATGCCATGACAATCGATGTAGAAAGCACGTCGATCCATCTGGAGCACGGAGACCGGGCGCAGCCGCACCCGTTTATTACACGGGTGAGTCGATGGCTGTCGGATCAATCGTGGATGCAACGCGCCTACACGGTGGCGCTTCCTTGGGGCGGCGCGCAGGCATTGGCAGCCCGGGTTTCGCGGCGTTTTGCCTCCTTTGAGCCGAATCCCTTTATCGTCAGCAGCTTGCGAGAGCATGCGCTGAAGATGGTGCGGCAACGTGGCGCGGGCGGCGCGGGTAGCGTTGGCAGCGCGGGCGGCGTGGGCGGCGTCATCATGGGGCATTGCCACCACGCGGAACTGACAGACCTGACCGAGGAGGCAGGACGGACCGGCTGGTATGCCAACAGCGGGGATTGGTACGCAGACCGCACGTATGTGCTGCTGGGCACGGGGCGGGTGCAGGTATGCCGTTGGCGGAAGGGTCAGCGAGAGACGTTGGCATGGCTGCCCACAGGCGCAGATTCGAAATAAGGGCCGCGAAATCGAAATAAGGGCCGCGAAATCGAAATAGGGACCATAGCCGGCAACCCACAACAAAACGAGTGCGTTGCGCGTTAGATTGACACGCTCGGCGCGCGCCGGATCTCCCATTCAGTCACTCATGAGGCCCCCGACGGGCTCCCTCTCATGTCAGATTGGTCGTACTCGGACGACGAACTCCAGGATTATTTCAAAGATGCGGGCTCCCGGACGCCAAAACGGGGCCTGCACCGACGCCTTGTGGCCTGGTGGCAACGTCGTCTTGGCAATGAACGCAAATCCGAGGCCGCGGCGCTCTTTTCATGGCTGCTGATGGCCCTGACGTCCGTTACCCTGCTGCTGGGGGCCTATTTCGTTTCCCTGGTCGATGAGCTGCCGCCGCTCACGGAAATCGAAAACCCTGAATTCCAGCTGGCAACGATTGCCTACACGGCCGATGGCCAGGAGCTGGCTCGCTACGCCCGGCAGAACCGCTCCTGGGTGTACTACGACAATATTTCTCCGCATGTCATCAATGCGCTCTGGGCCACCGAGGACCATCGCTTCTACGATCACTGGGGCATTGATGTCTTCCGCACGGTGGTTTCGGTAGGCAAGTCCGTGCTGGCCAAACTGCAGGTGCCGGGCTTTGATGTGCAGGGGGGATCAACGATTTCCCAGCAGTTGGCCCGAAATCTGTACAACAGCCGCATAGGCCGCGAGCAGACCATTGGCCGTAAAATGAAGGAGTGGGTGACGGCCGTTCAGCTCGAGCGGCGCTACACTAAGAATGAGATCATCGAGATGTATCTCAACACGGTGGAGTTTCCCTACAACGCCTATGGAATCGAAGCCGCTGCGCGGACCTTTTTCGGGAAGGATCCGATTGACCTGAACGAGTTGGAAAGTGCCACGCTGGTGGGCATGCTCAAGGGTATTACCCGCTACAACCCCATCCGCAATCCGGAGCGGTCCCGGCAGCGTCGCAACGTGGTGCTGGCCCAGATGGTCAAGCGGGAGGTATTGGCCCCGGCATTCCTCG
>JAAZVD010000165.1 GCA_018623785.1 Bacteroidota bacterium
CCCACCCAGCGGACCTCAGCCTCGGGTCGATAGTGTCGATGACGTTGCCCCGGAGACCGATGAGCCGAATCCTGCGCGGTGCGCATTCGAGAGCCTGGATGAATGGATTGCAGGTCGGCCAGCGTAACGGATCCTGGACGCAATATCACAGGTGCGGGACCCGTGCAGTCGATTACGGTGGATTCCAGACCGACCGTAGTGGGCTCAGCCACCAGAATGCCATCGATCCGACCTTGCAGATCGTCACGAACCGCTTCCCACGTGGTTGGGCTCGGCCGGCCCGACCGATTGGCTGAAGGAGCAGCCACGGGAACCCCCACGCGCTCAATGACGGCCCGGGCCAAGGGATGGTCCGGCATGCGAACGGCAACGGTCTGCAGCCCCGCCGTGAGCAGGGACGGTACACCTTCTCGCGCCGGAAGAACCAGGGTGAGCGGCCCAGGCCAGAACTTCTCCATCAACGACTTGGCGTATGCCGGCGTGGCATGCACCAACTGATCGACCTGGTCCATAGTGGCCACATGGGCAATGAGGGGATTGTCCGCCGGTCTGCCCTTTGCTTTGAAGACACGGGCGATGGCTGCTGCATTGTCTGCCCGAGCGCCCAAGCCGTACACGGTTTCGGTAGGCAACGCCACCAGGCCTCCAGATTCCAGCAAGGCTGCCGCCTGAGCTGCCGTTGTTATGAGACGGGTCTCGATCATGTGCACTAGGACCAGCTGTCCAGCGTTCCCGAAAGTGTGTCCATACGGGCCCCCTGCGTCTCTGCATGAGTCAGGGACGCTTCGAAGTGAGCTCCCCAACCCGGATAGTCGACTTCATCCCATAACGTCGTGTGCCACAATCCCGTAAATATGCCACCGAAGGCCTGACAGGTATTCATCAAATCCGTGGTGTCGGCTATGGCATCCGAGGTGCTGAGGTGCTGCCGATTGAAAAGAGCGGATTCCATGGACAGGAGCGGGATCTCCCAAACGGTCGACTCCTCGTCCAATAAGGGATCGAACAGCGGAAATGGAAGGCAGGTGCCGAAGCGAAAACCCGATTGCGTGGCCCAACCGAGGGTCGAATCCACCGTAAATCCAGCCGCCCCGAGGTGACGAACGGATCTGGGATGGTCATAGCGCAAGTAGTGTGCCCGGTGGGTATGCACACCTGGACCGGCAGCCGCCTCGAGCCGCAGCTTTTCTTGGGCCAGACGCGAAGGATGGGCATAGGAATGATAGGAAGGGTGCAGCCCCACCTCATGTCCGGCCTGCAACTGGCGAAATAATGTGGATTGCACGAATGCGTCCTCCAGCGCATAGTCCACGTCCCGGAAGCCGTGGGCGGCCGCCTTGTAGAAAAATGTACCCCGTGCGCGGCGGGCCTCCAGCTCGGCAGAAATTCGGGTCAACGCGCTACGGAAAGGATCGTCTGATTCGAAAAGGGAGCCTACGGCCCGCCGCGCACGGGCACGTCGCACACCACCCGATTCCCCATCTCGATTTAGGAGCGCGCGGTCCAGCATTTCTCGCTTCCAGATGCCCGGGCGCCACTTGCGAACATAATCCACATCGTGCGTGGCACAGAATGCCCAGGATTCGTCACCGAATGTGCGGCGTTCCAGTGGGATTCCTACCTCCCTCAGCCTATCCGTAAACATGGACCGAACCCAGTCCACGATCGGAATACGGGCCACGTCAGCGTGCGCTTGGAAAGAGGCAGCAAACGGAAACCGGCCGTGTTCGTCCCGGGTCTTTTCGACGATCTCCTGCCAGCCGGACAGCAGAAATAAGACGGTGGCAACCGGATCATAATCCCAGTTTCCTCCGGCATCGAAACAGACAGGAACCCTCTGATCTCCAACCCCAACACGCCGGAAAGGCGGAAATCCCGCACGTCGCTCCACAAACCAGGCTATCGTCTCCGGCTTCAACACGACAGTGACGGCGGCTCGATGTGCGGTGGCAGCCTGCGTGCCGTAGTAGATATCAACAGGACTTTCGGGATCGTCCACCCACGACACAGCAGCCCGGAAGGGTAACAGCAGCATGCGCAGACCGTACATCGCCTTGACACGAAAGGCGTCGGGGACGTCAAGCTGAATGCGAATGGGTTGCACGGCCGTTGGTAAGGGGTCTGTGATGCGGGCGCGTATCGGATCTGCGAGATCGGTTCGACGATCTGCAATCTGCGTGGTATGTTGGAGATGCCGCAGTATACGGCCCGTCGGGAACCGGCACGCCGCAGACCATCCGAAACCAGCTCCGAGGTTACTTCCGATACGATGTAGACTCTGGTTGCGAACAATATCGGATATCGAACGATGTCGAACGTCATCCGATCCGGTGCCTTTCCCCTCTCCTCATCATCCTTTGCAACGCTCTTGAACGGCCGATTCAAACTTTTTTCCGATCCGGTTCACGGATTCATTTCGGTGCCCCGGGGCTTGATCCTCGACCTCGTAGACAGTCCCGAGGTGCAACGGCTACGGCGTATCCGTCAGTTGGGTATCGGGCACATGGTTTTCCCGGGGGCCGAACACTCCCGCTTTGGTCATGCTCTCGGTGCCATGGCGCTCATGCACAGCGTACTGACCAGCCTTTCCGAGAAGGGTACAGACATTTCCCCGGAGGAACAGGAGGCCGCGCTGGCCGTGGCGCTGCTTCATGATGTGGGACACGGACCCTACTCGCACACGCTTGAGCATGAGTTGTTTTCCGACTTCCACCACGAACTCATGTCCCGTGCACTGCTCGATCGACTCAACGAGCGCATGGACGGCCGCCTGGCTCTGGCCATCGCCATGTTCGACGATACCTACGATCGGGCTTGGTTCCATCAGCTGATCTCGAGCCAGTTGGATATGGATCGACTGGATTACCTGCGGCGTGACTCGTACTACACGGGGGTAGCCGAAGGGGCCATCGGGGTTGGACGGATCATCAAAACGCTCCGTGTGCACCCTGATGACGGCAGCCACAACGATCGGATCGTGGTGGAGGCGAAGGGTACTTACGCCATCGAGAATTATATCATTGCACGGCGCCTGATGTATTGGCAGGTTTACC
This sequence comes from Bacteroidota bacterium, assembly GCA_018623785.1. GTDB lineage: Bacteria > Bacteroidota > Rhodothermia > Rhodothermales > UBA10348 > JAAZVD01. Next base: position 3,054 of record JAAZVD010000165.1, read on the forward strand.
TGCACAAGACAGTCATCGCGGGCGATCAGGTGCTGCGCTCTGTCATCCGGCGTGTTCGCTATTGGCTCCAAGAGGGCCAGGAGCAGGTCGTATCCGGCGGATCCGAGCCGTTCCTGTTTTTCCTGAGCAAGGGCTTTTCCGGAGCCGATGTGTGCGAAACGGCCGTTCAGGACGCATTTGTAGGGCTCGACGATGCCGACATCCTTTTTTCACTCAAGCGATGGATGCAGAGCGAGGACCCGATCCTGGCAGATCTGTCCCGCCGATTCCTCGAGCGGGATTTTTTCCGTGTCGAATACCAGGTCGAAGACGAAGCACTGCCGATGGAGGCACTTACGGATTCAGTCTCCCGACTGCTGATGAGCTCCGGCCTGAGTACGAGCGCTACCCTGGAGCGAGACCTGCCTTATTATCTGCTGCAGGCCCAGTCAACACATGAGGCCTACGACATAAACGAGGATACCATTGCCGTCTTGAACAGGGCCGGGCGCATTGAGGAGCTCTCCGTAACAGAAGATGTCATGGTCATAGAGCCGCTGGCCGAACAGCAGGTACGCCCCTACGTCTGCTACCCAAAAGAAGCTACCACCACACGCGACTGACCGTTTCTTCCTCAGGCACTGTTTCCAGGCTGGGGGGCATTATCCGAACTGTGCTGATCTTCAAGGATATAGATATCGGCCAAATTCCGACCGACCTGCCCGTAATCCAGACCATATCCTACGACGAAGAGATTCCGAATGCGGAAACCAACATAATCGAGAGGTACATCTACCCGGGTAGCCTCGAACTTATGAAGCAGGGTTACGGTCTTGATGGAGGCAGGGCGTTCCTTTTCCAGCCGCTCAATCAGGTACTCCATCGAAAGACCGGTATCCACGATGTCTTCGACAACAATGACGTGACGGCCCGTCAGATCGGCATCCACGGCCTTGAGCTCCGTCACGGTGCCTGACGATATTTTCTGGGCGCCGTAGGACGAGAGCTTCAGGAAATCCACCTCGCAATCAATCTTGGCGGCACGCATCAGGTCAGCCTGAAAGATGAAGGCGCCATTGAGCACACCGATGAAAATCGGTTTCTTGTCGTGGTACTCCTCGGCAATCTGACGACCAATCTCTCCGACACGCTTCTGGATGGAACCCTTTGTCAGGTATTTGCGGAAGCGTTCCCCGCGGATGCTGATGGTTTGCTCATCATGGACGAGGAATGTGGCTTCGACTGGGCCTTCCATGCGTTTTCCGGCGTGATTGACTGGTGGTTGGGGCCGGAAAATAGGTAGAAAATGATCCGCGTGCCCGGGGGCCCCGTGGGACTGGTGGTCCCCGTGAGACTGGTGGGGCCCGTGAGAATGGTGGTCCCCATGGGACCGGTTACCCGTTTATCTGATCTGCCGTTGCTGGATGCCAGCGTAGACGAATTCCCCAGACCGTGCTTTCCTGGACGCGGACACGAGCATCGATCTCCTGTCCTGCCACCCAGAGGATGCCTGTTTCATCGGCGACAACGGGTATTCCTCTGCGCTCCGAGGCAGCCACCTTCCGATCGGTAAGGAATGATTTGATCTTCTTTCTCCCCGTCATGCCTGGTGGCCGGAATCGATCCCCTGCCTCCCAGGTCCGGATCTGAAGATTTTC
>JAAZVD010000166.1 GCA_018623785.1 Bacteroidota bacterium
GGTCGTACTCAACGGTGCCGGATTCACGCACACGTCCGTGGCACTGCGCGATGGTATTGCATCCATCGATACGCCGGTTGTAGAGGTACACATCTCCAATATCCACGCGCGGGAAGCATTTCGACATCAGTCCCTGACGGCTGCTGTCTGTGTCGGGTCCATCTGTGGCCTGGGAATAGAAGGCTATGCTTTGGCCGTGCAGTACTTCCTCTCCCGCGCGGCAGGGTAAATGGCAGGGTCCCGCATCGGCAGACTGGCGTCCGAAACGGCCGTCTACGGCATCTCATCCGTGGTCGGCCGGCTGATCAACTTCCTGCTCTTTCCACTCTATTCGCAGGTCTTTCCGCCGGACGTCTACCAGCCGGTGGCCATCCTCTACGCAGCGTTCATCTTCTTCAACATCCTGTACCAGCACGGGATGGAGTCGGCCTACCTCAAATTTGCTACCGACCGGAAAGAAAGTGATGGACGCAGTCGGGCCTTCGGTACGGCCGTTTTGTCTGTTTCGTTGGTTGGGCTGGCCATCAGCACCCTCATCTGGCTGTTGCCGGGGCCGGTATCGAGCCTCATCCAGTTGGATACCCGCTATACAGATCTCCTGATACTGGGGGGATGGATTCTGCTCCTGGACGCACTGGCCATCGTTCCCTACGCCGACCTGCGCCTGCGCAGCAAGCCATGGACCTTTGCCAGCATCCGCCTGGCCAACGTAGGCGGCAATGTGGGCCTGAACATCTGGTTCATCTTCGGCATGGAATGGGGTGTGCGGGGGGTCCTGATGGCCAATCTCATTGCCTCGGCCGTTGCACTCGTCTTGCTTCTGCCAACTTTGACTGCGCGCTCCGGGCGCCCCGACGGTAGCCTATGGACGGAGCTGCTCCGATTTGGGCTCCCCTTCGTCCCGGGGGGTATCGGATATGCCGTCACGGAGCGCATCAACCTGTTCTTTCTTGATGTGATGGAGCCGCTTCGAGCGGTGTCGTTGTACGACCTGACTCCAGAGGCATACCCCGAGCTGCATGCCCGGGCACTGGAATACGGCGATCAGGTGTTCACTGAGCACGTGGTCGGGGTTTATGGCGGGATCATCAAACTGGCCGTCCTGATGGCGCTTTTTGTCCAGATGTTCCGCTATGCCTGGCAGCCTTTTTTCCTGCAGCATCAGAGCGACGATGACGCGCTCGCCCTCTACGGCCGCGTCTTCCGGCTGCTCTCACTGGTCCTCTTGACCGCTTTCCTGGGCATCTCCTTTTTTGCGGACGAACTGGTGGCTCTGCCCCTCCCGGGAAATCGGACACTTATTGCCGCTTCCTACTGGATGGGACTGTCCATCATCCCTATCGCCCTCCTTGGATACGTCTTCCAGGGGTGGTACTACCATTTTTCGGCAGGCGCCTACATCAAGGGGCTCTCCAAATACTTCCTGCATGCCACCCTGGCCGGAAGCACGGTCGCCTTGATCCTCAATGCAACGCTTGTCCCGGTTCAGGGCATGTGGGCGGCCGCCATGGCTACGTCCGCGGCCTACGCCGTCATGGCGGGCACCTTGTTTCTGCTCATTCGGCCGCACTTCCCTGTCCCCTACGCCTGGCCCCGCGTATCGCTTTGCTTATTGCTGGCCCTGGGGCTGTACGCCGCATGGACCGCCGTTCCTGCCCTGCAGGCCTGGTATCTGGAGACCGTCCTCGTTACAGCTTTTCTGCTGTTGGGGGCTCGTCTCCTCGACGTATCGCCAGCGTCCATGAAAGACGCCTCGTGAGGCGTTCCTACACGCGGAACAGGTAACTGAGTTTGAGGAAGAAGCCGTCGCTCAGGCGCTGCAGGTTTTCGAAACGACGCTGGCCGGCATCTTCCATCGTTGTACCATACCCCAGATATAGCAGCGTCCCCGGATTGGGGCGATAGCTGAACAGCCAGTCCATGCGCCAATCATTCGTCTGGGAAGCCTCGATCGGCACCCCATTGACGCGAATCATTCTGCCGTTGCGATCCTTCAGCGCCGAGCGCTCGCGCGAGGCGTACTGGGCAATCACCCGGAAAAAGATATCCGGTGTCAGCTGGTACTCGACCTTGACCCGAGGGATGATTTCGCGCGAAAACTGCGAATCATCCACCTTCCTGTTCAGCGTGTAGTGCTGCATCTGAAAAGACAGGCGCACGGCCGATGTGGGACGGGCATCGAGGACGGCGCTGTAGCTGGTGCCGTATCCGGGAGAGGCTTCCACAAAGATGGGCGTTTGCCCGAACGTACTGGAAAGGGAGAGGGTAAAGAGACGGAACGTCGGCGTCGTCACGCCCAGTGAACCGCTCCACTGGTTGGTTTCCTTGTCCGGGACCTCGAAGACCTCCGCGGAAGCCGCGATCGGGCTGGCAACCACATCGTAGTCAGCATAGGTTGCCGGATTGTAGGAGAAAAAGTTTCGATTGAGTGAGCCGCTCAGACGCCACCCGCCACGCAGCGTCGCCGACGGAAATACGGACTCACTTCCTTCAATCGGGCCGCGACCGGTATCGGCATACTGCCAAATCCGGGTGATGCCGGTAAACCCACCAATCGTCTCCACCAGCGCCCCTTCCTTACCATAAAACGACAAGCGATTGAAGGCGCGTCCTGATACGATATCGGTCCGGTTTACAAATCCAGCCGCCGCCTCAAATTCAGGCGAAATGGCATTGAGCGAATAGTTGAAGCCCCAGCGACGCCCCGTACGATCCCAGGTCAGGTTGGAAAATGAACCGGACACTGCACCGCTGCCAGCTTCGCTCCAGGATCCAACCACCTGGCCCTCGAGAAAGTATTTCCCACCGTGGTAGATGCGGGCATCCGTCCCCACAAGGCGCGAGTAGAAATCCCCGTCTTCCCGGGTAGTGAGTACGGCACCGGCCGTGTTGTTTCCCTTCAGGTCCCGTCGCAACCGGACCACACTGAAAAGCGGATGATTATCGCCCGAGGCCGAAAATTCCTGGTCATCTGCCGCCAGAATGGTGGCCACGTTCAGCTTCCCAACCTTGCCTGTCACCTTGGCGCCGGCAATGGGCGCAATGATGCGGCGGGTGTAGATCATCTGACCCGGCGTGTCAAAAAGTTCGAGTCCCTCAAGAAAAAACGGTCGCTTGTCCGGGAAGAAGAGGGCAAAGCGCTCATTGAGCACAACCTGCCCAACATCTGCTTCCACCTGGGAAAAGTCGGGGTTGACGGTACCATTGAGTACGAGGTTCTGGCGGATGCCCCATTTGACATCGGCACCGAACTGCGTGTCGTCCGCATACTCCCAATCACTCGAAGGATTCTCAGCACCGCTGAAGGCGCTCGTGACGGTAGGGGTCACATCAAGGACCAGACCGCGACTCATGTCCCTCAGGCCCGTCAACTTCCCCGACTGCGCCAAAAACGATGCGTTCGCCCGGATGGCGGGAGCCCAGGTATCCTGAAAACCGGAGTGCTGCACGCGACGAAGGACATGAATGCCCCAGTCTTGTACATCCAGGTCTTGGTAGCGCAGGCTCTTGAAGGGAATCCGGATCTCTACCTCGTATCCATTGGCTGTCAATCGGCCTGCGGATTCGAATGAGTAATCGGGGTTCAGATCCACGCTACCATCGAGCGGATTGATGTTACGGGATCCGCCGCCCGTAGCAGAACGCCCCCCGGCGCCACCGCCGAACTGATCCGACCGCGTTCCATCCTGCTGCACGCCGAGCGGATTGACGCCAAACAGGTATCCGATCCGGTTGTCATTCTGCGTATCGAGCAGGATCTGGATGTGGTCTTCCGAGGCGATGTTGTCCCGGTTGGCCTGCGTGGCACGCACCACATCACCGTGTAATTCCGTGGCGCGAACCCCGAAATGGATAGCATCGCTGGCATACCATACGAAAACCTCCGTCGGATCAGAGGCTGGCCGTCCATCCACCGGCTGGTACTGAGAAAAGTCTGTCAGACGGGCGGCCCGCTCCCAGACGCCCTCGCTCAAGGCACCATCAAGGTTCAACTCCGCCCCATCGATCCGGGGAATGGCCACATCGGTCTGACGGGATATCCCACTGTAGGTCTGTGCCTGCGCGGTGAGGGGGGTCCAGAAGGCAGACACAAATAGGCCTGCACACACGAATGCTCGCATGGGGGGAACGGCGGGTTGGTTGGCGAATAATCCGATACGACATCGTCGGATGAATGCGTCTACCAACGACTACCATACCGGTTCGATCCTCGGGCCCTTCGTACGCTCGTCCGCAGGCTCAGTGGTCTCGTACAAGCGACGTTCGGGCGGGAGGTCCAGCCAACGCCATAGCCGCCCGATCCAAGCCTCGGCGCATGGCCCACGCCCGGTCGCTGGCATCGTGCATGCGGGCTGAATCGCGCATGGCCGCGCGAAGCGCCATCTGCGCTTCGCGCGGGAGCTCGTCATCATACATCAGAAGGGCGCTCGCAGCCACCTCATAGACGGCTGCACACGCACCTGCCTGTCCATTGTTGAACAGTGCAGCACCGCGCTGAATGGCGCCGTCAATCATGCGCATGGCCTTGGTGGACGAGGCAGGCTCCTCCGGCAGCAGCACCGCATCAATCTCGTGGATGATGCCGTTGCTGGCCTCGATGTCCGTGGCCACGACGCTAGCATTGCCTACCCGAAGCCCGACCGATACCGACTGGCCATTGACGGTTTCAGTGCTGGTGGCGCCCAGCA
>JAAZVD010000167.1 GCA_018623785.1 Bacteroidota bacterium
CACACCGTGCGTTGCTTGACCCGGAAGAGAACGGAGGACGGGCTCCCGGACGGCGTAGAAACCGCGATGGGAGACGTCCTGAAACCCGCTACGTTACCGGCGGCGGTACAGGGAATGGATGCCATCATTCACCTGGTGGGAATCATCGAAGAGCGCCCCTCCAAAGGGATTACCTTCGATGCCCTGCATCGTCAGGCCACGGAAAACCTCATTGCGGCCGCAAAAGGAGCCAACGTGTCCACCTGGATCCAGATGAGCGCCAACGGTGCCCGTAAGAACGGTGTCTCGGCCTATCAAACCAGTAAATGGCACGCAGAGGAGGCGGTGCGGCAGGCGGGCTTCTCTCACTGGACCATCTTCCGCCCATCGCTTGTATTCGGTCGGCCGGCACCGGGCCAGCCGGAGTTTGCAACGCAGCTGGTCTCGGACCTGATAAAGCCGCTGCCCATTTGGCCCATTTTTGGCGATGGAGCGTTTGCCATGCAGCCCATTCACGTCGAAGATGTGGCCCATGCCTTCGCAGGTGCGCTGGATCATGTGGATGCGCAGGGCAAGACATGGTGCCTCTCCGGCCCGGAAGCCATTCCCTTCAAAGAGATCCTTCGCAGGATTGCCAGCGGAGCAGGGGTACGGCAAAAACCGATGATTCCCCATCCGCTGTGGCTCGTGCGCCCCATGGTTTCCTTGCTCGGTGGCATCATTTTACCCATCAGTTCGGATCAGCTGGAGATGCTTGTCGAGGGCAATACTTGCGACGGCTCCGCTGCCACGGCTCTGTTCTCCCTGTCCATGCGTCCCTTCAACGAAGAAAACATGGCCTATCTGAGATAGGGCTTGCTGACATTCGGCAACCGGTTTTCAGCAAACGCAAAGGGGCGGGGCGACATCGTCGCCCCGCCCCTTTGCATGATTGCTATTCCTTACATAGCAGACCAACGCCCGCTACGCAGGATCCGCACCTAGAGATCGATCTGCTTCTTCTTGAGCATGAAGAGTCCCGACTCGATGCCAGTCACCAGAATGGTGCCGCTCTCGAAATACGGGTAGTTACTCCAGGTACCGTTGAATCCGGCCTCGTTGTCTCCGACGGGGTTAACGTCAAAATAACCCACTTCGACCGGGCTCTCCGGATCCGAGACGTCAAAAATGCGGAGACCAGCGCTGTAGTTGGACTGGTACATGTAGTTGCCGCGGACATAAAGGTTGTGATCCGAGGCAGCCGTGGTTCCCATCATTTCCTGGACCAGGATCGGATCATCCAGATCGCGCACATCAAAGACCATTGTGCGAGTGCGGCTCTGCTCTCCAGACACTTCGTCGAGTTCGTCATTCACGTAGAAGAACTCGTGGTTCTCCGTCAGCCATCCCTGGTGAGTGTAGCCGGCATTCGGATATTCAGCCGTAGACAGGGCAATCGGGTTGCTCTTGTCCGTAACGTCGGCAATCGAAACCGCCGTTTCATTACCGCCAAAGCAGATCTCTTTTCCTGTGTGCTCGGTGTCTGGGCCGGTATAGATAACGCACTGGGCATCGTGCGAGTAGCCCGTACCGGCGCGGCCCGTGCCTTCGTGACCGAAGCAGCCTGCAAAGGAAGGGTTGAGCGGATCATTGATGTCGATCATGTGCAGACCGCCACCGCAGGTCTCACCACCCGAGTTTACTCCGACGGCATAGGCAAAGCCGGTGCCCTCGTTGATGACAATGTTGTGGGCCGAGCCGATTGCATCGTAGTGCGCATCCGCCTCAAAGGTTTGCGGCTCGGTTACATCAAGCAGGTGGTTCAAGTCGAACACCTGCATACCGTGCTGGCCAGAGCCATCGGCTACGATGTAGACGTAGTGCTGGAACACTTTCATATCACGCCAAGAGGCCGCATTAGCGCCGTCCGTCATAGGGAGATCGCCCAGGTAGACTGGATTTTCGGGGTCCGTAACCTCGACAAACGACGTACCGTTCGTACGACCTGCGAGCGCAAATTCACGACCGGACGCAGCATCCGTCCAGCCCCAAACATCATTCATGCGAATTCCTTTGCCGCCGCCAAGATCTCCGAGGGAGACAAACGACAGGAGATCCACTTCGGCACAAGCGAAGCCCTCGATGTCCCCTTCGGCACAGTCAATCTTACCGCCAGAAATACTTGGGTACAGATCCACGTAGGCCGTTTCGACAACCTGTGCCAATTCCCAGCCGTTCTCGCCGCGCTCAAGGATGGCAGCGGAGTCGTTGCCTCCCTGTCCTACCACGGCTACGTCACCCGCAACGGAAAACGCGGTGGCACCACTGACGTCCCCACCGAGCAACTGCTGGGCGCCTGTAATCTGCTGATCGATACCCATGTACTGATACACCGGGCCTTGGGAAGCCATCCAGATGTCATTGCCCACAAACGCAATCGGTGCACCAGAGTTGGGCGACTGGGGCGCGTAGGGAAGCATGATCCCGGCAAAGTTCCAGGCATTTCCGCTGTTCATGTAGAGAACGGCACCGCCAAGCATGCCACCCAGTCCTGGTGCGGCAATGGCAGCAATCGGGCCCTGAATATCGATGCTGAGGCCCAGATTGGCCTCGTCCAGAAGCCCAGGGAATTTGGTCAGTGCCGAGCCACCGGTCCACGCGTCTGCTTCGGCGTCATAGGCATACGCATAGACGTCCCCGGCAGCGCCCGACTCGTCCGACTGCCCGGTGTACGGAGCGCCGACAAGCAGGTTGCTGCCATCCATGGCCACCTCGAGTCCGAAGAATCCGCCATCGCCTTCATACGGGCTTTCCAGCGTTGAGTGAAGACGGTAGGTACCGTCTTCTCCCCGATGGTACACGAATACAGCCCCTTTCTGGCCATTAAAGCCAGCCGCACCGACGGCAACAAAATCTCCGGAAACCGCAATGGAGCGACCGAAAGAGTCACCCTCTCCCACCGACTCCGGGGTCAGCGCACCAGCCCCCGCCCAATTACCGTCTGCATCTCTTTCGAATACCCAGACGCCACCTGTGGAGTTGTTGACCAACGTGGCCCCCACGAAAAGGTGGTCGCCATCAGCGGCAAGGGCGCGCCCGAAGCGGTCGTCTGCACCGTCATTGTCAGGTCGCTCAAGCTGAGCAGCAACAACCCATTCCCCATCCTCTGCACGGCGATACACGTATACCGTGGAGTTGGTTGAATTTTGACCGGACATGCCGACAATGACGTCGTCACCGGCCTGGGCTACAGCGCCGCCGAACTGCTGTGCATGGGCCGTAGTACTCACGGCAAACAGCAGCATGGCAGACAGGAAAGTCCAAATAGTCTTCTTCATGGCTAGGATTTGATTGAAGCAGATGACTGAATAGTGGGGGTACGATCCCGGAGAGAAGCCCCGGATATATCCCACGGATGATGTTCGAGAATGTTACATGCCTAACCGATAGGGCACAGTGCCCGTCGGGTCGCGGCTGACCTGAAAACCCTCAAAATGAATGCTCCGGTACAGAGGTTCCGTGAAAACCCATTTTAGAAGGGTATGATGACCTTCTGCCCGCCGTGCAAGGCTTCAGGCCAATTATCCGATGGCACACACTAGACACAGAGGGCTTCTTCATGAGCTACGTAATAGGATTTGAAAGCAGGGTTGCCCGGATCCATACATCCCTGCAGCGACAGCAGTTCGATATTTCTGAACTGAACCGGGTGACTCTCGCTCTGCAATGAGAAATACCCCGATGCCATCGGTTGTCCTTCCTTCAACGAAGCAGGATCATGACCCGAGACGTTGCCACCCCCCATCTGTGGATCTGTGTAGGAAAGCACAAGATCCCCCTCCACATAATGAGAAATCAGGGAATCTCCCAGAACAAGTATGTCCGCCTCCACCCAGTCATCCCCATGATAGGTAGGCGATGCGGACGAGATACAATGGCGTGTTTCCAAAACCCCATCCATGACGACATGGCTACCCGGCGTGCAGAGGTTGGCCGTTGAACGTTCATCCGTTCCGTTTCCGCCGAGCAGCTGCACCTCAATCGATACTGGAAAGTCCTGATCCACTCCCATGACCGAGCCCGGCGGAGAATGAATCATGATACCGGAATTGCGCCACGCCCACCCGGGTCCGCCCTCGGTCTGCTCTCCCATGAATCGGTACGAAAACCGCAGACGATAAAAAGCGTGGGGCGTGTCGTAAAAAAGATGCCCAAAGTCTTCGTCGAACCCCTGGTAGGCGTCATAGGACACCGTAATTGCGCCATCTTCCACGCGGAACGTGTTTCGGGCGTCTTCGCCAAAGGCTTCCCCGCGAATCTTCGGCGTCCAGCCTTCGAGCGTTTGCCCGTCAAAAAGGGAGACCCATTCCTCTTGCATTGCCATCTGCGTGGGCTGCTCTGCCGATCCCGTGCAGGAAGCACACAGGATGGCAAGCGCGGGAAGCAACCAAAAAGATGTCTCAGTCATGCTCCGGAAGCTCATATCGTTCTTTCAAGATGGCCAAATGATGTTCACAGTGTCCTGCCAGTATCCAGCCCTGGGCGCGAACCGTGATGGAAAAGCCGCTTGCCGATCCTTTCCACGTGAGTACCTCTGGGCGAAGACTGTCCATCAGAATGGTGATGGCTGTCCGAAGCCCCGATAATTCGGCCATCAGGCTGGCCAGGGATCGATCCTCCACATTGGAGTGCGCCATATATGTTTCCTG
>JAAZVD010000168.1 GCA_018623785.1 Bacteroidota bacterium
ATAGTCGCACCTTTCTGCGGGATTTTTACGAGCGCAAACCCGTCATCTTCTACGCCAACGATGCAGATTTCCAGCAGACCAACGCCATCAGCGGATCCATTGGCGAAGGCACGGGTGGTGTCACGGAGAGCCTGAAAGAGCGGGTCATCATGCCGCTGACGGGTTCCTACAAGGACACCGATCACGTTCTTGGTCACGAACTGGTTCACTCGTTCCAGTACGACATCGCCCTCTCCAGAACCGACTCCGTCCGGTTTGCCTTCCAGCTGGTGCCCCTGTGGCTGACCGAGGGGATGGCAGAGTATTTCTCGGTAGGGCGCGTCGATGCCCACACGGCCATGTGGATGCGCGATGCGGCACTGCGCGATGATCTGCCCACCATTGAAACCATTACCCGGGATATGCGCTATTTCCCGTATCGCTACGGGCAAGCGTACCTGGCCTATGTAGGCGGCAAATATGGCGACGTAGCCGTTGCCAACCTCTTCAAGCTATCGGGGCGCGTCGGGGTGGACTCTGCCTTTGTCTACACGCTGGGTATCAGCGCTGACTCCTTGTCCAACGAGTGGATCAATGCCGTCAAGGAAACCTACCTGCCCCTGACAACCGACCGGGACAGCATGGCCCAAGCCGGCCGCGAGGTCCTTTCGAGCAACATCGATTCGGGCGAAATGAACATCGCGCCCGTGGTCAGCCCTGATGGGCAGTATGTGGCATACCTCTCTGAAAAAGATCTCTTCGAGATTAACCTATTCATTGCCGATGCCAACACCGGCAAGGTCATACGTCGTCTCAAGGGTGGTAACCGGGATGCTCATTTCGATGCCATTCGCTTCATTTCGTCGGCCGGCTCATGGTCACCGGACGGCCGCGAATTTGCGTTCATCACGTTCGTGGAAGGAGATAACGAGATCTCGATCCTGGATTGGACGAAAGGCGACATCGTACGTCGTTTCAAAGTAGATGGGGTATCGGCCATTACCAATCTGGCTTGGTCTCCCGAGGGCGATGAACTGGCCTTCTCGGGCATGGATGGCGGTATCTCGGATCTGTACGTTCTCAACATGGACAGCGGGCAGGTTCGTCAGCTGACCAACGATCGCTTTGCGGACCTTCAGCCCGCGTGGCATCCCGACGGCCGGCGGTTGGCCTTCACAACGGACCGTGGAGAGGCAGGTACCAATTTCCGGACGCTGGAGTTTGGAGAGCCCCGACTGGCGGTGATCGATACCCGCACATTGGAAATCGATGTTCATCGTCCATTTGACGGGCTGCATCACAATCCGCAATTCTCGCCTGACGGGAATCAGATATACTTCATTTCTGACCACGATGGGTTCAAGGATGTCTATCGTCTTGATCTCCCATCGGATGAGGTCTACCGGCTAACGCATCAACGCACAGGTATCTCCGGTATTACTGCCATGAGTCCCGCCATGTCCGTGGCTGCCCAGAATGGCCGTATGATGTACTCGGTCTTTTCGGATGGGGCCTACACCGTGTTTGCCAGGGAATCCGATGACCTTGCGGGCGAACTGGTGGATTTCAGCAGTTTGGCGACGACACCTGTCGCTTCCGTGCTGCCGCCAGTCTCCGCGCTGAACGAAGGGCTGGTAGGTAACTACCTTGAGGATCCGCTGACGGGCCTGCCACCGGATCAGGATTATTCCACCCGTGCCTACCGCCCGCGTTTGATGCTGGACTACGTGGCCCCTCCTACCATTGGGGTCCAAGCCGGTGGTCTCTACGGTGCCGGTGTCTCCGGCGGGGTTGGTTTTTACTTCTCCGACATGCTGGGGAACCAGAATCTAACCCTCATAGCGCAAGCCAACGGAACACTGAAGGATGTCGGTGCACAGGTGGCTTACCTGAACCGGGAAAACCGTTTCAACTGGGGAGCCGTCGGAGGGCACATTCCTATCCTGTTCGGATCCTCCTACATCGGCAGTGATGGGCAGAGCATCCTGAACCTGCGACAGCGTATTTACATAGACCAGATCGAGGGTCTGGCCGCTTACCCTCTCTCTACGACGCGCCGGATCGAGGCCTCAGGCGGTTTTACGCGCTACGGCTTTGACTACGAGCTGGACACCTTTCGATTCGACCCATTGACCGGTTTCGTTACGCGCGACCGTACCCAACTCAATGAATCCGAGCCGGACGCTCAGTTCTTTGTGACATCGGGGATTGCTCTGGTCTCGGATTACTCGTTCTTCGGCTTTACCTCGCCAGTGCGGGGTGGACGTTCCCGCTTTGAAGTGGCTCCGTTTCACGGGACCAGCAGCTTCCTCCGGGTACAGGCCGACTGGCGTAAATATTTCCAGATGCGGCCCGTGACGCTTGCTGTTCGCGGACTACACGTCGGTAACTATGGTGCTGACGAGTCGGAAAACTCGTTGTTCACTCGAGAATACCTCGGCTATGCCAACAGCATCGGATTCATTCGCGGGTATTCCTTCTCCTCGTTTGATGATCTGGGCGAATGTACCCCGACACAGGAAGGTATTTGCGCCGAGCAGAATCGCCTCCTCGGAACGCGCATGGCCACGGCTTCGGTAGAGCTGCGCGTACCTGTCTTCGGTAACGAGTCCTTCGGTCTGATCAACTTCCCGTATCTGCCCACGGAAGTCGCTTTCTTCGTGGACGGCGGCGTTGCATGGACAGCGGAAGAGGCCCCGGAGATCGGCGCGGTCAGCGACTGGTTCAAGAGCACGCGTAGCGCCGAGCGCATCCCGGTATTTTCAACAGGGGTTTCCACCCGCGTTAATCTGTTTGGCTACACCGTTCTGGAAATCTTCTACGCCAAGCCTTTCCAGCGCCCCATCAAGGGCAATCACTTCGGTTTCCAGATCATCCCGGGCTGGTAAGCCCCCAGATGATCCAGGCGGGGCGGGCGGTGGGCGCCGCCCGCCCCGCACCCCCATTGGATGTCCTGGCGAGACGGCTTCGGTAGCAGTCCATCAGATGGCCAAGACCGCCGAAAACACCGTAACGGCGTGTCCACCAAGCCGTACCCGATCCCCTTGTAGCGTCATTTCGACCTCGCCGCTGCGGGCCGAAATCTGGCGTGCCCTCATCCGCGTCTTGCCCAACCGCTCCGCCCACCAAGGGGCCAGGCAGCAGTGGGCTGAACCCGTGACTGGATCCTCGGGCACACCAACACGCGGACCGAAGAAGCGGCTTACGACATCCATATCCGGATCCTCGGCTGGCGCCGTAGCAATGAGCCCTCGGAACTCAAGTGCTGCAATCGCGCCCATGTCCGGCTCAAGCCTCCGCAGCTCTTGCTCGCTTTCCAGTTCAACCAAGACATCCATCCTGTTGGCTGCGTGCCGCCGACCGGCCAATCCGATGGCAGCGTCTATCGGTTCACTGGCAACAGCCCGGGTGGCGGGCTCTGAGGGGAAGTCCATTTCCAGGAGACCATCCGCTCGGCGCGTGACCCGGAGTTCTCCGCTCAAGGTCTGGAAAATGGCCGTTGCATCGGATGTCACCAATCCCTTTTCAAACAACACGTGCGCTGTGGCCAGCGTTGCATGACCGCACAGGTCGACCTCATCGGTCGGCGTAAACCAACGTAGGGCCCAGCCCCTCTGAGCGTGTCGGCACACAAACGCGGTCTCCGACAGATTCATCTCGCTGGCAAGGTTCTGCATGCGTTGCGCTGTCGGAAAGTCATCAACAACAAAGACGGCTGCCGGATTTCCGGAAAACGGCGATTGTGTAAAGGCATCGACCTGATCAAATGTCAGCGGCATGGGTACAGAAGCAGGGGTTCCAGTGATGTATCTTCTACGTGTCATCCGGCCAATGAGGCCACGTGCCTCCCGAACGCATGTATTCCCATTTCCGATCCGCTCTTTTTGCCCTTGGGCCCGAAACCGCCCACGACGCGGCGTCGCTTGCTGCGCGGTTTGCGCAGCGGTGGACGCCTTTTTTGCTGGATGCCATGTATCAATATGCGCATCCCAGCCTGCATCAGGAGATTTTTGGGAAGACATTTGTAAACCCGGTCGGCCTGGCGGCAGGCTTTGACAAGAATGCCCGATTGATTCCCTTCTTCCGAAAGGCAGGATGTGGTTTCGTGGAAGTGGGCAGTGTGAGTGCGCTCAGGAGCAAAGGCAACAAACGGCCCCGAGCGTTCCGATTGCCCGAGGATGAAGCGCTCATTAATCGAATGGGGCTCAATAATGTGGGGGCGAAGGCCGTTCAGCCGCGTCTCCGGCAGCAGGCCGGCAAGATCGCCTTTCCGGTGGGCGTGAACATCGCCAAGACGCACAGCCCGGCCATCATGGGCGAGGCTGCCATCGAGGATTTTTGCGAGAGCTTCCGCATTCTGGCCCCCTACGCAGACTACGTAGCGCTGAACATCTCCTGTCCGAATACGGAAGAAGGTAAGACGTTCGAGGATCCCAACTCACTCGATCAGCTGTTGACCGCCATAATGCGCGAGCGCAGTGATATGGCGCGTCGCGTCCCTGTGTTGGTCAAGCTCTCTCCTCCCCACACGCCCAACTTCGTTCTGGACAGTTTCTTCGATGAGATCCTGCTTGTTTCGCTGGCCCACAAGGTCAATGGGTTCATTGCCACAAATACGGCTTCGGACAGGGAAAACCTGGTCACTTCCCCAGC
>JAAZVD010000169.1 GCA_018623785.1 Bacteroidota bacterium
CCTGCACTCAGCGTTGTTCAGGTGCAATGACCTGGATCGTCGTTATCCGGGCAGTGAGGCCGTCATATCCGATTGTGAAGTGCACGGAGTCCCCGACGGAAATGTTGTGGACCTGGCCTGGATCACGGAACTCAAAGGGCATAGCCATGGCGGGCATGAATCCCTCTACATCACCGTGGCGTATCTCCAGCAGCCGGTTGTTGGGCAGTATGCGAAGAACCCTGCCTTCGGCCTCGAAATAGGACATATTTGGTGATGTAGCACCCGTTTGCTGCGGCTCTTCGGTGCAGCCAAGAGCAGTCAGCAAAAAAAGGATACCCCACAGACAGCTCCTCGGCGCTCCATCAGAAGCCGCAGCAGTAGCACGTACTATCATTACAACAGGGATTTGACGGCGCCACCGTCTACGACCAAGGCTACTCCCGTAATGAAACCGGCCCGCGGGCTCAGCAGAAAGGTGGCTGCAGCGGCAAATTCGTCTTCCGTTCCGATACGCTTCAGGGCGCTGCTTGAGGCCCATCCAGCTTCTATCTCCTCAATCGGCATTCCTGTGCGCTCGTGCAACGATGCACTCAAGTGCTGCAAGCGATCGGTACGCGTGTAGCCTGGAAGGATGGTATTCACCGTGATGCCTTCAGCACCCAGCTCTTCGGAAAGGCTCTTCGCAAATCCTTGTACACCGGCACGTGCTACGTTGGAAAGATACAGGGACGGCACCGGCTGTTTGGCTGAAAGAGACGTGATCATGAGCACGGAAGCATGCTTTCCGGCCTGGCGGGAAGCGCGCAGATGGGGGAGTGCATTTCGGGTAAGGCTGATCGTACTGACTAGATTCAGTTCCAAAGCCTGCCGCCAATCTTCCATGGACAGGTCGTCAATCTGCCCCGTCGGCGGCCCGCCCGCATTGGTCACGAGCAGATTCAATCCCCCAAACCGATCCGATGCGGCGCTCACAGCAGCCTGAACATCGGCTTCGTTCGTGACATCGCATGTCAAGGCCATGACAGCATCGGAAGCGCACCCTGTCTCCTCAATCAGTGACCGTCGTGCGGCTTCGATGCGCTCGGAATTTCGAGAGCATATAGCCACGCGGCAACCCTCCAGCGCAAGCTCCCTTGCAATGGCTCGTCCCAAACCACTGCTGGCCCCGGCTACGAACGCTGTTGCGTTGTTCCATCGTAAATCCACGATATCTCCCCCAAATTGGCTGTTCTTGGTCGTTTATTCGTTTGTCTCGCCCATCCGTTCCTCGCAAATTCAGACTTTCCCGCACCCTACCCCCTCTCCATCTCCATTAACCGGAAAGCAGGATGCGAAAGCGAGAATTGAGTGTCGATCGCCAGCTTGTAAAGACACAGTTGGCTCCTGCTGCGATAGGGCCGTACAGCCAAGCCGTCCTGGCGGGCAATACGTTGTACCTCTCGGGGCAAATTCCGATTGACCCAAAGACCGGCCACATGGTCTCCGATACCATCGAGACGGAGACGGCGCGTGTACTGGAAAATCTGGAAGGGGTGTTGACGGCAGCCGGTATGACACTCGACAATGTTGTTTCGTGCCGGGTTTATATGACGGATATCAACGATTACGCGCAGATCAACGAGGTGTACGGCCGGTTTTTTGGCGCCAATGCACCAGCGCGCGAAGCAGTTCAGGTGTGTGCACTTCCCAGGAATGCCCGCGTTGAGATCTCGGCCGTAGCGGTCAAGTAATCCGGACCACAACCCTTCCCCAATGAGGGTAGTCGCTCTACGTCGACCGGACAGGTAAACACATCGAAGCGACGTAAATCCGGGCCCACATCTACTGATTGCTGGCACTCAGGTGTAAGCCCTGATCGTACTCGGCCTTGTACTGGCGTATGGCACGGAAGATGGCACTGGCCAGATAGGACTGTCCCTCCTCGCTGCGCAGGAAGGAGGCTTCCTCGGGATGAGACATGAACCCTAGTTCTACGAGGACGGCTGGCATGGAAGCCCCGTAGAGCACGTAGAACCCCGCCTGTTTGACTCCCCGGCTGTTTCGACGGGCACGGTTTTCGAACTGATCTTCAATGGATTCGGCCAGGGCTTGGCTCTGTCGCATGTAGGCGCTCTGCGTCAACGTTTGCATGACGGCATTCATCGCATCATATCCGGCGTAGGCGGAGGCATCCTCTTCGAGTCGTATGACCTCGTTCTCCCGCTCCATAACGCGTCGTGCTGCCTCGGACTTGTGGAGACCCAGAAAAAACGTTTCCGTGCCTTTGGCTCGCCGGTCAGGTGCCGAGTTTGCATGAATGGACACGAACAGCTTGCCGCCCGCTTGGTTGGCCAGGTGGCCGCGTCCTTCCAGGGTGATGAACCGGTCATCAGTGCGGGTTTGAACCACATTCACATCCAGGTTTTCGACCAGATACGTCTCCAGCTTCCGGGCAACGGCCAGTACGACATCCTTTTCGCGCGTTCCATCGGCAGCCAATGCTCCGTGATCTTTTCCGCCGTGCCCGGCATCGATGACAATGGTGTCCAATGTCCAACGTTCAGGATCGGCATCCGCGGCGGGACGGGGTCGATCTGCCAGGCGGGTGACAGCGCCGGCAAGGTGATCTGATAAAGATCGATCCGTGGGAGCCGGCTGACCCGATGTTGCCACAACAGGAACGGCGGGCGGAGATCCCGTAAGGCTTACCAAAATATCATGGGATGCTCGATCCCGATAGGCTGATGCCATCACGGGGACTGCACCCGGCGTCAGCCGGACAACGATATCCTTGCTGATCTGCTCTACCTGGTAATCCCGGATCAGGTGGCCTCGTGCGTCGCGACGAAGATCCCGATGCAGGACACTTCGGAACAGCACGACTTCGATAGAACCATCTTCCCGGTGCGTTGGCATGCTGAACGCGGCAATCGGACCGTCCAAATGTAGACGCATAACCAGCCCCATACCATCCGAGCGCTCGGTAAAAGAGATCCTGTTCAGTGTGGGGTCCGCAGCCGTGACCACCGGTTTCTCCGCCCAGACGTCGGCAACCAACAGCAGTCCACAAACCAGGACGGCCATGCGGCGGGCTATGGTATGAGCATGCGCCATTGATTCAGGCAAGCAGCAGATGGTAGCAGATTCAGTAGGTTCTTCCGAGACCTTTCAAGGTATCGGTCACGATCCTTACTTGCATTAACGGATCACTCAATAAAACAAGGCGTGCCGCACTTGCTGCCCTCGACTTCCGAGTGGTAACCTACTGAGCATGTGAAAACCCTGACCTCTGACCTTTCGTACATTTTTTTATCGTACAAATTCCGCAATGACAAGCACGGGGCAGGATTGAAGGACATAAGTACTTAAACACGAGGTCTTTCATGCGCCATGGCATTCCCATTGCAGCTGCCCTGGGAATCGCTCCCTGGATCTTCCTGCTTGCGGCGGTTGTAGCTGGTCTGCCTTTGAAATGGGTCCTGATAAGCGCCGGCATCTGTCTTCCTGCCGCCGTCCTCGTTGGTCGGGCTGCCGCACGCAGGCAGCGGAATCGCTCCCGGTTGTAGTCTCTCTGACGGCGCTTTCCTGCTACAGCGCTACCCATGTGGCAGAACGGTTCCTGCCATCAATATCCATGGTTACCACCGGGCCAGGTTCAGTAGGTCGCTCAGACGGCTTTCGATGATATCCTGCTTGAGGGACTCCCGCTCTTCCAGACGATCCTGCAGCTCCTTGAGTTGCCGCTCGAGTTGCTCGATTTCCTGAGCTCGGTTGGCTTGTTTGAGTTCGAAGATTTCTGTCAGGATGCCGCGCAATTCTGTTTCGTGTGCTCTTCGATCCTGATCGCTAGCAGCTGTTCGAATGGCTTCTGCCAGCTCATGGGTACGCATTTCCATGGTGCGTTCCCGGACCAGCTCCTCGTAGAGACCGCGGTTTCTGTGTTGAAGAGATCCGAGGTATGCCTCGTACTCAACATGGGGAAATAGGCTGGCAAGGCGAGCCGTATTCTCCGCTTCGACTACGATCTGACGAGCCAATGCGCTACTCTGGGGAACAGCTTCTTTCAGTTCAAATGTCAGTTTGTTGAATTCCTCGGCACGTTCGCGAAGCTGAGCGATATAGTGCTCCATGGTTTCCGAATCGGCAGGGTAGCCGCGCACAACAAAGCCGGAGGTGGCTTCCGGTGCCTCAAAGAGCTTGACTTGGGAGGTGCCTTCTTCTGCGCCAAAAACCACGCGAATGTTGCGGCTGGATTTTTCGTTCGGATCAGCTTCGCGAAAAGAGCCATTGTTGAACACGAATGCCTCCCCATTGACTTCGATAAGCGCGTCATTGAACGTCCAGAACGTCATGGAAACATCAGATCCCAATGCGCGCAGACTGGCTGGCAGGTCCTGCTCAGAGATGGGTTTGCCGTTGATATATACTGAGCCGTCCTCGATCGAAACCTTATGAGCTGGAGGAACCACATTCATGTTTCGCTGAGCCGCTTGCGCCAGCGAAGGGGCAGGACTGAGCAGGAGTACTGAAAAGGCCCACAATAGTGAAATCGGTTTCATGGCGTTCGACAGGGATGATTATGATTGCGTACCGCTGGATGAGGTGACGCTACTGACTACGTGTGCCGGTCATCTGGAGACG
>JAAZVD010000010.1 GCA_018623785.1 Bacteroidota bacterium
ACGGTAAGCTTCCGCGATCCAGGCAGCGGTCTGGTCAAACGGGCGATAGGAACAACCCAGCTCGTTCAGGGAACGTTCATTGGTGTAACACGAAATCGACATGGATAGCCGCACGTTTTCGCGGGTGAGTACGCTTTTTCTGCCGATCAAAGCAGCTCCCCATTCCATTATGGAAGCAGTCGCCATCATTACTGGATTCGGGACCGTTCGTTGGGGAGGTTTTACGTCCAGACTCGTAGCGATTAGGGCCAGTATGTCCCGCCATAGCAGGTTATGCCCTGCCAGAATGTAGCGTTCGGAGGTCCGGCCGTGATCAAAAGCCAACACGCACCCCTTGGCTACATCGCGTACATCGACCACATTGGTGCCACCTTTCGGCAGAAACGGAATGCCACCTTTGGCAAGCCGGTCAGCGATCTGCATGGTATTCTCGGTGGGTCTTCCGGCTCCCATGATCAAGGAAGGGTTGACCATGACCGCATCCAGGCCCATCGCGATACCGCGATGTATCTCCATTTCAGCTCGATGCTTGGACAGGGCGTATCCAGTATTCATGGGCGAATCTTTCCACTGGGCCGATTCATCCAGACAGTTGGTCTCTTGACCCGTGCGGCCCAGTGCCGCCACACTGGAAACGTGCAGCAGTCGTTTGACTCCCGCACTCACCGCTGCGTCAACGACGTTGGCAGTGCCCTCGACGTTGACCCTCATCAGTTGGTCCAAACTCCTTTTTCCCTCGAATCCGAGATAAGCAGCGGCATGCATGACACCGTCAACGCCTGCCATGCCAACCTCCAGCGACTCAGGATCGAGTACATCGCCTTCGACCCACGTTACCCTGTCCGCGTAATCCGAGATCAGGTCCATGCGAGAGGAAGAACGCCGAATGGCTCGCACCTGATGTCCCTCGTCAAGAAGGATCCGCGCAATATGCGACCCAAGGAATCCGGTAGCACCGGTAAGAAAGAAAATCACGCTGTTACTCGAATTCGATGAGAATGGCACCTTTCGTCACAGGCTCCCCGGCACGAACCCGCACCGCACTCACGACACCATCAAAACGGGATTTGATATCATTTTCCATTTTCATGGCTTCCAACACAAGCACGGATGTCCCATTCTTGACAGCATCTCCGGGCTTTACGTTTATCTTCAGGACCAAGCCCGGCATAGGGGCATCTATCGTCCGCTCCGTCCCTGAGTGACCTTTGTCTGCCCCCAGATCTGCAAGCAACTGGTCCCTGTGGTCAGAGACGACAGCCGTAACTCCGTGCGATGCACAGGAGACGGAAATGGATCTTCGATCGGATGCCTGTATGACGACGGTGGTAGTCTGCCCGTTACGCACCAACAAATAGCGATTGCCGCGAAGGTGCAGCAAGTCCGTTCCTTCCGCAGACAATGTCTCCGGGTTTACAGGAAACCGGGATCCGTCATCGAGCTGGACTAGATAAGGGGGTGTTTTTTCGATATCGGACATGAGCGAACCGATGAGGCTCCGGATTGAATCATGAGAGCACCCTCAAGATACAACATGCATCATGGCACCAACGATCGGGCGAAAGGCCGATCAGGAGTATTTTTCGCACCAGAGGCGGTAACATCCTATCAAACGGTTATGGATGCGGGTGTTTCGTAGTAATTTCAACGCAATGGACGAACGCCGGGGCAACTTCGGCATTCACCTCGAACCAGAACCAAAGGAGGTCCCATTGGACAGCATCCAGACTATCGGAATCTTCACCTCGGGTGGCGACGCCCCGGGAATGAATGCCTGCATTCGTGCCGCCGCCCGTAAGGCGTTCACGTCAGGCAAGAAGGTCGTTGGTATTCGACGGGGATACCAGGGAATGATCGAGGGTGATTTCGTGGCCATGACCAACGAATCTGTCTCGAATATCATTCAAAAGGGCGGCACGGTCCTCAAGAGTGCACGCTCCAAAGATTTTCGAACTCCGGAAGGAAGGGCGCGAGCAGCAGCGAATCTCGAGAAGCAGGGTATCAATGGCCTTGTTGCCATCGGTGGAGACGGCACACTGGCCGGGGCGGCTGTGTTTTACGATGAACACCGGATCCCCTTGGTTGGATGTCCCGGGACGATTGACAACGACCTGTACGGAACCGACGAGACTATTGGATATGACACGGCTCTGAATACCGCCATTGAGAATATTGACAAGATCCGCGACACGGCGGATGCACATGACCGACTATTCCTCGTGGAGGTCATGGGTCGGGATGCTGGTTTCATCGCGCTCAACTCAGGAATCGGAGGGGGTGCCGAAATGGTACTCATTCCGGAAACGCTGACAGATATCAACAAGATTAAGAAGCATATTCACTCGTTGATGTCCGAGAAGCACCGCTCGTCGATCGTGGTGGTTGCGGAGGGGGAAGAGCTTGGTGGCGCTGCTGTCATTGCAGATGCCTTGCGGGCTGATGAGGCCTTTGTGAACATCGATCTGCGCGTCTGTATTCTGGGGCACACCCAGCGGGGAGGATCGCCCAGTGCCCGTGATCGCGTGCTGGCCAGTCGTCTGGGAGTTGCAGCCGTGGAAGCCCTGTTGGATGGACATGCCAACGTCATGGTCGGTGTGGTTGACAATCAGATCAGGCTGACACCCTCTCGCAACGTGTACACGCGTAAGAAAAGTATCAATTTTGAGTTGCTTGGTCTGACGACTTTGCTCAACTGACCACATTGTACAAACCTGTGTCAAACATCCCACCCATAGGAATCGTGGAGGGCAAGAAGCCCCATATCGAGCGTATGTTCGATAGTATTGCACCCCGATATGACGTATTGAACAGGGTGTTGAGTGGGGGTGTGGACCAGCAGTGGCGTCGTATCGTGATGAAGGAGGTTCTGGAGGCCCGGCCGGATCGTCTTCTGGATGTGGCTACAGGGACAGCGGATCTTGCTCTGATGGCAGCTCGCAAAGGGGTTCCGAAGGTAATCGGAGTAGATATTGCTAATCAGATGCTCGAAGTTGGGCGCGTCAAGGTCACAAAGGCTGATTTGGATGACCGTGTTGAGCTCTTGAACGGCGATGCTGAAAAGCTGCCTTTCTCGGACCAGCAATTTGACGTAGCTACGGTTGCCTTTGGCGTCCGTAACTTTGAAGATCTGGCTGCAGGATTGCAGCAGATTCATCGTGTCCTGCGGCCCGGAGGCAAACTTGTCGTGCTGGAGTTCAGTCGCCCAACGGCATTTCCGGTAAAGCAGTTGTACGCGTTCTACAACCGGTACGTGCTTCCAGTTATTGGTAGGCTGGTTTCGGGCGATTCGGGAGCTTACACGTATCTCCCGGAGTCCATAGCCGTATTTCCTGAGGGGGACGCGTTCCTGGACTGGATGAAGGAAGCCGGGTTTGTGGGTCGGCGAGCGCGTCGCCTCACGTTCGGTATCGCCTCTGTCTACGTGGGCCTCCGAGCGGCGGAATAGGGGAGTATCTGATATCCTCGTTTGCTGACCCTATGTCGGCAGCGTGAAGACGAACCCTAGGGCAAGTAGGTAACCAGCCGGCATTCGTTGTAGCGCCCTGTGGACCGGTATGCTACCTCGTCCATGAGCTTGTGCATGATGTGAACACCCAGGCCTCCTGATTTTCGCTTCTTGGCGTAATCTGCAAGATCCGGTTCGCGGTAAGCTCGCTGATCAAACGTCCGGCCATGATCGCGAATACGGATGGTCAGCTCCTTGCGCCCGGCAATGACGGCTATCTCAATTGGTTGTTCAGCCGCTCCCTCGTACGCATGCTCGATGACGTTTGTACATGCTTCATCGACAGCCATTGTCAACTGTGCTACCCTCATTTCGTCGAGGCCTGCCTCCGCAGCATGTACCGCAACGAAACGCCGCACCTCCTTGAGGAAGCGCGTCGAGCTCGGAATGGTCAACGTGTAGGTAGTAGGTGCCAAAGAGGTGGTTTTGGGTCAGTCCGCAGAGGAAGCTTCGAATCTGGATACGGCTGCCTCCTCCGAATCCACGATATCAAAAAGCATTGGAAAGCCCAGTAGATCGAAAACGTTGAAGACCTTGGGTTGTAACGCTGCAATCTTGATGTCTCCGCCGCCGTCACGCACTTCCTCTATGTGCGCCATGAAAACGCCCAGACCAGCGCTCGAGATATACATCAGTTCGGCGCCATTAACTACGATGTGGACGTTGTTCTCCTTCTGGCATTTTTGGATGGCTGCTTCGAGATCGGCAGCAGTGTGAGCATCCAGCTCCCCTTGCAGATCAAGAATCTGTACAGGGCCGCTGCTGCGAAATCCGACAGAAAAATTACTCATGGTGGTCAGGGTACGTGTAGCTGGATTCCTTCGACAAAAACACTGCGAAAGATAGGGCGTGGTTTCAATTCTTACTGTGTGATCAGCCTGCCCTCGGACAGGCCGGCCGGCAGACCGTGCCACTTGAGCACAAGTAGCGTCATGTCGTCGGTTTTGGTTCCAAGATGCCGGACACTCCGGGAGAGTGGGGAATTGCTATATTCAGCTCCCCCCGCTGACCCTTCCCGCACACGGTCCACGGTAGTGGTTGCATATCGGGTTTTTATCGCGTTTTACTGATCTTCGCTCATGCCCACGATAGCATTTCGGCTGAAAAGCCCACCCGACAAACAGAATGAATTGGTGGCATGGCTGGATGATGACGATGTCTGCGGCATTCTGCAAGACGATGATTCTGTTACGGTCTATGCCGACGTTGCCCGGGCAGATGGGGTGCGTGCATTGCTCTCAGGTGTGCCAGAAGGCCTTCTTGCCGGGGCCACATCCGAGGAAATCATTGCCGACCGGAACTGGAATGAAGAGTGGGAACGCTCCATCACTCCCATTACGGCAGGTCCATTTCGGGTGCGACCAACATGGGAGACCTCGGCACCGCCAGAAGGCATTCGGGACATCATGATTGACCCGAAGATGTCGTTCGGAACCGGGCATCATGAAAGTACACGGCTACTCCTGTCCAGTCTTTCCGGCAAAGTGACCTCTGGATCCCGATTCCTGGATGCAGGCACGGGTACGGGTGTCCTCGCGTTTGCTGCCCTTTTACTTGGTGCTGGTCGTGCGGATGCGTTCGACTACGACCCGCTGTGCATCGAAAATGCCACCGAGAACGCCGGGTTGAATGACCTTTCCGATCGCTTCCATGTATTCCAGGATGATGGTACGACACTCGCAGCATCCAGTGCCGATTTTAAGTACGAAGTGATAACCGCCAACATCAATCGGGAAGTGCTTCGGTCCATGCTTCCAGCTTTGTCGGGTCGACTGAAACCCGGCGGCCACCTCGGCTTGGCCGGTCTCTTGACGTCGGATGCATCCATCATGCGGGCTGATCTAGACGCGCTTGGTCTCGTTATCGTGGAAGAAAATGAGGAGGGAAGCTGGTGGAGCGTCTGGGGGCAGCGGGGTAGCAATGGCTGAACGTCGTATTGCCACGATTGATATCGGTACGAACACCGCCCTGTTGTTCGTGGCCGGCTGGGAGAACGAGCGACTGAACGATCTGCATGGTGCGTCAGGTTTTGTTCGCCTTGGGGAGGGGATGGACGCTTCCGGCAGGGTTGGCAAGGGCGCCCTCGCTCGCCTTGAATCCGTTCTGACCCACCACATGAAGGAGATGGAAGCCTGGCAGGTGGAGGAGATCATTGTGACGGGTACAAGTGCGTCACGAGATGCGGCCAATGCGGATGAGATACGAGAGGTTGTTCGGCGCACTACCGGAAGCGAGCTTATCATCCTGAGAGGTGATGAGGAGGCTGCCACCACGTTTGAAGGTGCCATGGCGGGTTTGGACGGGTTCGATGGTGCCTGGGATGCATTGGAAGAGGGTACGCAGGTTACCGTCATCGATGTAGGCGGCGGTTCGACCGAATTCGTGCAGGGAGCCAAGGGCGCTCATCGTCCGGTTTTTGCCAAAAGCCTGAATATGGGCAGCGTGCGCATGATGGAGCGGCACTTTTCGTCACAGCCACCATTTGAAAAGGAGGTGGAGGCTGCTGCGCGTGATATCTCTGGAATGATGCAGCGCGAACTTTCTGGCGCCGTTTCGAGCCAAGTCTGTGTCGGTGCCTCGGGGACGGCTGTCATCCTTTCACTGGTTCACCACGGGGCAGACAACATGCGGGCCATGCCACTCGGGAGCCACCTTGCACGAGACGAAGTGCGAGAGTGGAAAAATCGGTTGTTGGCGATGTCAGCTGAGGAGGTACTGGCGCTCATCCCGTACCATGGCAAAGGAAGAGAGGATGTGTTTCCAACCGGCGTTCTGATCCTGGATGAGGCCATGGAACGCTTTGGAGCCGACACGCTTTTCGTTTCGCCGTACGGGGTCCGGCAAGGAGTGGCTATCCGTCATTTCCGAAAATCCGGTTGAAATCCCGGAAGGGTGGAACAGGTTGGATGGCCGGCTTTTGGAGAAGAGGTCATTCACCTACCGGAGATTTTGCAGATGGCTAATCCAACCCTATCCACCGTCCTGGACGCACTCAGAACCGTCGTTGACCCGGTTAGCGGTAAAGATCTGGTCCGCTTGGGGTGGATACGGGAGTTGGGGCTGCAGGATAGTGCCGTTCGATTCACACTCTGGATGGAAGATCCAACGCATGCTTTTGCTTCGGAGGCACCGGAGGCATGCCGTCAGGCATTGTCCAGGGCATTCGGGGAAGGTATCCGGTTCGATATTTCGTCAGACTCGGATATGATCGGCTTGGGTGACGATCTGTCCATCGATGGCCAAGAGGCCGGTTCGATACCGGGCGACGGAATTACCAATATTGTAGCTGTGGCATCCGGAAAGGGAGGGGTCGGGAAAAGCACTGTAGCATCCAATGTGGCCGTATCCCTCGCACAGCAGGGGTACGATGTGGGGCTCGTAGACGTAGATATCTATGGCCCATCCATTCCTACCATGTTTGGTTTGGAGAGTGCGAAACCCCGGGTCAATGAGCACCGCCGTATTCTTCCCGTTGAGCAGTTCGGAGTCAAGCTACTCTCCATGGGTTTTCTCGTGGATCAGGACAAGGCGGTAATCTGGCGAGGTCCGATGGTTACGAGTGCCGTACGCCAGTTTCTGGGAGACACGGAGTGGGGCGCACTTGATTTCCTCATCATGGACTTGCCTCCGGGTACGGGAGATATCCAGCTGACCATCGTCCAGACGGTACCGCTCAATGGTGCGATTGTCGTTTCTACGCCCCAGCGGGTGGCGCTTGCAGATGCTCGTAAGGGCGTCTCCATGTTTGAGCAGGTAAACGTACCTGTGCTCGGCATCGTGGAGAACATGGCATACTTTACTCCAGCCGAGCTTCCCGAAAACAAGTACTATTTATTCGGGGAGGGAGGCGCCAAAGCCTTGGCGGGGGAATTGGATGTGCCGTTCCTGGGCGAAGTCCCCTTGGTTCAGGCTATTCGGGAAAACGCTGATGATGGAACGCCGATCGTAACGGATACTTCCTCTCCTGTCGGCGCTGTATTCTCGGGGATTGCAGAACGATTGATACAAGCAGTAGAGGAGCGAAATGCTCTTCGGCCTGCCACCCGAAAGATTGATATCCTTCATGGCAAATGACCGTGAACCTGGTCGTGTGTGCAGAGTAACAGAGGCCATCGGTTTGAATACATCACGGACCGGTAGCACCACTTTCCCGGAGTAAAGAGCATGTCGACCCTTCAGGACATACCTGATTTGCAACGGCAGGTTGAGGAAGCCCTCGACACGATGCGTCCCTACTTGGAGGCCGATGGAGGGTCTGTTCGGCTGGTAGATATCACGGCTGAGGGCGTGGTGGAACTGGAGCTGCTGGGGGCATGTGAAACCTGTCCCATGTCGTCGATGACGCTCCGCGCTGGCATTGAGCAGGCCGTCAAGCGCAGCGTGCCACAGATTACCCGCGTCGAAGCAGTGAACGTTTGATTCACCGGTATCGGTTCGACTGGAAATGGAAGCGGGGCGGCGCCATCGGGCGCCGCCCCGCTGTAGTAATTGGCGGTTCTGGGCGAGGACCTCAGGCCAGTCGATAGCGCTTGTTCAGGTAGGCCAGCAGTGCCGTGCTGTAGGGCTCTGCTGTGTCGAGCTCAATGAAGTCGATATTGCGTTCACGACATTTTTCGCGGAAACGGGTGGTGAAAGCCGTAACCGCTTCGGCATAGTTAGCTTGCAACTGAGAAGGTTGCAGGCTCAGCTCTTCGCCGGTTTCCATATCCACGAACTGCATGGGTACGTTTGGAAAGCGGAAATTCCGCTCCGTTTCAGACTCGAGGAGATGAAAGACCAAAACTTCATGGCCTCGATAACGCAGGTGGCGCAGCGCGTTGAGAAGCCGATCATGCTCCCCGATGTTTTCGAACAGGTCGGTAATGATGACGACCATGCTCCGACGCCCGATACGCTCAGCCACTTCATCCAGCACCGAGGCGGCACTCGTACGGACAGCCTCCTTTGCAGGCGCAGAAAGGCGCTCCAGCGTGACCAATAGATCACGGACATATCCCTGCGTGCTCTTCGGGGGGCGAAGTGTGTGGATGGATTCGTCGAAGGCTATCAAGCCGGTGGCGTCGCGTTGGCGTGCCATCATGAAGTGCAGCGCGCTGGCTAGGTAGGCACCATATTCCAGCTTGGAAAGCGCTGCGGTATGCTTGTAGCGCATGGACGTGGAGGTGTCGAGCACGACGTAATGTCGAAGGTTGGTCTCCTCCTCGTACTGCTTCACGTAGTGCCGGTCAGTCTTACCGTAGACCTTCCAATCCACATGACGCAACTCGTCGCCGGGGTTGTAGGGGCGATGTTCTGCAAATTCGACCGAAAAGCCGTGGTAAGGACTCTTATGCAGTCCTGTGATGAAACCCTCGACTATCAATCGGGCCCGTAGCTCCATGTTGGAGAGCTGGCTTACGAAGGCTGGATCGAGGTATTTGAGAGGCTTGGTGTCGGTGCTCACAGGATGCCTTTGCGTTGGATGGAGGACCTACGAGGTCGCTTTCTACAGAGTTCCACCTGATGACCAGGATCGCACATTACAGGCTGTAACTGGCACGATGGCAAGACGCTTTGTTCTGTCGGGGACTCCCGATCTGGGACTGCCTACGAACAGGCTGCCAGTGGCTTTCCTATCAGGAATAGATTGGATATCATTATGTGTGGGGCGCACTAACGAGTGCGCCGGCCATGCAATCGGTTCGTGACCATCTGATAATCGAGGGATATGGAGACTGTGGTTCGATGGGGAGTGGTCGGATTGGGGCGTATCGCACACAAGTTCGCTCAGGACCTTGCTCTCTTTGAAGATGCCGAACTCGTAGCTGTCGGGTCTCGCTCCTTGAAAAACGCGCATCACTTTGCGTCGCAGCATGGAGCCCGGGAAGCATTTGATTCATACGAGGCGGTCTGGACGCACCCGGATGTGGACATCGTCTATGTGGCCACACCGCATCATCAGCACGCAGAACTCAGCAAAGCGGCCCTTGCGCATGGCAAGCATGTCCTCTGCGAGAAACCCGCCGCCATCAACACAAAGGAATCGGCCAGCATCATCGGGGCTGCGCAGGCAGCCGACCGGTTCTTCATGGAGGCTCTGTGGTCGCGGTTTAACCCGGTATTGTCGGAGGTCATCGACCGTGTGCGGAACGGAGATATAGGCACCGTTCGTCATGTACAGGCCGATTTCTCTTTCGTAATGCCGGCAGTGGAAGGGAGCCGTACCCACGATCCACTGCAGGGCGGCGGATCTCTACTGGATGTCGGTATCTACCCGCTTTTCTTGGCTTACGTTGTTCTGGGCATGCCAGAGACGGTGCAGGCATCCATGATTCGCCATGCATCTGGCGTAGACGATCAGATGGCCGTGGTACTGGGGTACGAACGCGCATTGGCAACGGCCTACTGTGGATTCGCTTCCCCCTCCGGCATGGAAGCTACCATCGGCGGTGAAGATGGGCGTATTCTCATTCATCCCGTTTGGCACGAGGCAGATGCGTATTCACTGATGGGAAATGGGAAATGGGACGGTCAGCGTATTACGCGCAGCAAGACCGGACACGGCCTGTATCATGAGATTGCCGCCTGCCATGAGGCTCTGCGTGAGGGTTTGCGTGAGAGTCCGACATGGACCCACAGCGATTCCCTGAATTTGATGGCCATCATGGACCGGGTGCGTGATGCCGTCGGTCTGATCTACCCCTCTGAAACCTGATTATTGAGATGACCGCTTCCTTTCGTCGTACCCTTGCTGCGGCATTGTCCGTATCCCTGGGTGGCTTCCTCTTCGGTTTTGATGCTTCCGTTATTTCCGGAGTTATCCGCTTTATCAAACCCGAATTCGGTTTATCCGACCTTGAACTCGGATGGGTAGTCAGCTCGCCGGCCTTTTCGGCCATGTTTGCGATGCTCGCAGCTGGAGCGCTATCCGACGCTTACGGTCGAAAGCGGGTGTTGATAGCGGTGGCCTTTCTCTATGCCGTTTCCGCTATCCTCTCGGCCTTGGCGCCCTCAACCTGGGTACTGGTTGTTGCTCGGATGCTAGGGGGAGTGGCCTTTGGTGCAGCGTTGATACTGGCGCCCGTCTACATTGCCGAGATTTCTCCAGCCGCGCGGCGGGGGCGATTGGTATCTGTTCAGCAATTGAACATCGTACTCGGGTTTTCGGCAGCGTACTTCAGTAATTATTTCATTTTAACGGCCATCGACGGTTCGGCCTGGTTGACCGAGGCAATGGCGTGGCGTGTCATGCTCGGCGTGGAGGCCATCCCGGCCCTGATCTACTGCGCACTTGCTTTCATCATCCCCCACAGTCCACGGTGGCTGATGATGAAGGGGCGTATGGAGGAGGCTCACGACGTGCTGGTTTGGCTGCATGGGGAAGACGGAGCACGCGCCGAAGCGAAGGGAATCAGGGATGCCCTGAGTCGTGGAGAAGATGAGGCGAAAGAGTACAAGGTGTTGCTGGCCAAGGGAATGCGGTTCGTGCTACTCGTTGGTCTTTTGGTGGGTGTCCTCCAGCAGATTACCGGAGTGAATGCCATCTATTTCTACGCTACGACCATTTTTGAGCAGTCGGGCATAGGGGCAGATGCCTCGTTTGCACAGGCCGTATGGGTGGGCATCATCAATGTGGTATTCACCATCCTAGCCATGCTCCTGATCGATCGGTTGGGGCGGAAGCCGTTGCTGATCATCGGCCTGCTGGGTGTAGCTGTGAGTATGGGCATCACGTCCCATGGATTCAATCAGGCTACATACGAGTGGCCTATGGAGCACGCGCAGCAGTTGGAAGGGATCACGTCGTCCATGGTTGTTGACGTCACGGATCGCACGTTCGACAGCGATCTGGCATTCAAAAATGCCGTGCGTCAAATCCTTGGAGAGGATAGGTACCGTGTACACGAGGCTGCCATCATTGAGGCTTCTGCCCGTATGAACGCCGGTCTGATCCTTATCGGCATACTGGGCTTCGTGGCTTCTTTCGCCTTTTCACTGGGTCCCGTAATGTGGGTTATGCTCTCAGAGCTGTTTCCGAATCGCATTCGGGGGTTGGCCATTGCCGTGATTGGATTCGTCAATTCCGCCGTGAGTTGGTTCGTACAGCTCGTCTTCCCATGGGAACTGTCCAACTTGGGTAATGGCCTCACATATCTGATTTACGGGCTGTTTGCGCTGGCAGGCCTGATACTATTGGTCCTCTTCCTGCCCGAGACCAAGGGCAAGTCGTTGGAGCAGATCGAGGATGAATTCGTGGGTGCAGCATAGGACAGATGTCGACCATCTTGTCTCGATTTCGACGACACTGCAAGATGGACGTATCGGAAGAGTCCGAAAAAGCCGTACTTTTCCGGTATGGAGCCGCAGGATACGATCAAAGCGCAGTTGCTGGATACACATGATATGGAGCGAATGCTTCATCGCATGGCTCGGCAGTTGGTGGAAACCTTCGAACTCGATGAGGACCATGCTGATTCGCTGGCACTGGTAGGGATGCAGACCCGTGGTGTTCATCTGGCTCGTCGTCTGCAACGGATCATCCGGGAAGTGGATGGTATCGAGGTGCCCCTTGGCGTGTTGGATGTGACCATGTACAGGGATGATTTCCGGATGCGCTCGAAACAGCCGGAGGTCAAAGAGACGCGTATTGAGTTCGACGTAGACGATCGTCACCTGGTTCTCGTTGACGATGTTCTCTACACGGGCCGCACGGTTCGAGCCGGTCTGGACGCGTTGACCGATCTGGGACGGCCGGCGTCCGTTCACTTCCTGGTAGTCGTTGATCGTGGGCACCGGGAGCTTCCCATCAAGGCGGATTTCGTCGGGCGAAAAATCCCGACGCTACCCGGGGAAGAGGTTCGTGTCCGGGTGCAGGAGCTTGATGGACGAGAGGGGGTTTGGCTGGTTGATCGCAAGGAAGCCACCACCGTTGAAACCACTACTGGTGCCGTCGATACGCGGCCTCGAGCTGAAGACGCATCGCATCATGATGTATCGACCGGCAACGGTCCAACGACAGAAACGGATGCCTGATACCACGCAGAAATCAAAAGCAGAGAAAAGCGTACAGGGGCTGCAGCATCGCCATCTCCTTGGCCTGCAAACCTATTCTGCTGATGAGATTGCCCTGATTCTGCAGACCGCCCGTCAATTTCGGGATGTACTGGACCGCCCCATCAAACGGGTACCCACCTTGCGAGGGGTAACCGTGGTCAATCTATTTTTCGAGCCCTCCACGCGTACGCGGATATCATTCGAGCTGGCAGAAAAACGATTGTCGGCCGATACGGTAAACTTTACAGCCTCGGGCTCATCCGTGTCGAAAGGGGAAACGCTCAAGGACACGGCCCAGAACATCGAGGCGATGAAGATCGACATGGTCGTGCTTCGTCATGTTTCCCCGGGAGCCCCCCAATTCCTTACTCAGTGCGTCGACGCCGTTGTCATCAACGCCGGAGATGGTGCGCATGAGCATCCCACGCAGGCGCTGCTCGACATGCTGACCATCTCGGACCATTGCGGCCCACTGGAGGGGCTGAAGGTGTCCATAATCGGAGATATCCTGCACAGTCGCGTGGCGCGTTCGGGAATACACGGACTGCTTGCCATGGGTGCCGATGTCACGATCTGTGGCCCAAATCCCTTGTTGCCGTTGCATCTTGAGGATATGTCCCCCAACGGAACGGTCCGCGTGACACACCGACTCGAGGAAGCCCTGGAAGGAGCTGATGTCGCCATGGCGCTGCGGATCCAGATGGAGCGTCAGGGGCGAAATCTGTTTCCGAGTACTCGAGAGTACCACGAACAGTACGGCATCAAATCCGAGCACCTCAAGCGGTATCCGGACCTGCGAGTCATGCACCCGGGTCCTGTCAACAGGGGAGTTGAACTTGCCTCCGAGGTGGTCGATCATGAGCGAGCCATCATACTGAATCAGGTGACCAACGGGGTTGCTGTCCGTATGGCGGTCTTGTACCTGCTCTCGGGCGCCGCCAAATCCTCGATGGCAGAGTAGTACCTGAATACCCGAGAGTAAACTTCTCAGTACACATTACCGAGCCCGATGCAGGACCCCGTGCGCCGCAAGGACGTTGCCGACACGCCGGAAGAGCGTGTTCGACAAGCCGTCATCCGGATGCTTTCTGATCAGCGGGGAATCCCCTCATCGCTCATGTCCGTTGAGAAGGCTATTCGGGTTCAGGGGGAGATTCGACGGCCTGACGTAGTCGTGCATGACCGGGGCGGGAAACCCTGGATGGTTATTGAATGCAAGGCCCCGGGTATTACTATTTCGCAGCGGACCCTCAACCAGGCAGCCAATTATAATCGCGTGTTGAAGGCCCCGTACCTTTTCATAACCAACGGGGTGCAGCACTTCTGTGCACGGGTTGGAACCGGGACGATTGATTTTCTTGATGACTTGCCCGAATGGCCTTACTCCTAACACAATGACCAGAATCCAGCGCAAACCACGTGTCCTATTCTGCTGAACGATCCATCGCCCTTGCCGCCGTCCGTGAGGCAGCCCAGTTATGCGGGCAGGTTCAGGACCAGCTTCGTGTCCGCTTCATCGAAAAGGCCGATCAGAGTCCTGTGACCATTGCTGATTTTGGAAGTCAGGCGCTGATCTGCAGCCGACTCCGGAGGGCCTTTCCAGAAGATCCCATCATAGCGGAGGAAACGGCTTCCATGCTGCGTTCGACCGGGGGGGAGGCAGCCCGTGAAAACGTATGCCGCTTCGTTCGGGACCTGCGCCCGGACGCTTCGGATGCGGACATCCTCGATTGGATTGACTACGGCAATCAGAAAGAGCACGTAGACCGCTATTGGACGCTTGACCCTATCGATGGTACCAAGGGTTTCCTTCGGGGGGAACAGTATGCCATTGCATTGGCACTTATTGTAAACGGGACTGTGCAGGTGGCGGCAGTGGCCTGTCCCAATCTGACCCTGCAGTCGCATGCGGATATGAGAGGAGTCATTGCCATGGCGGTTCGGGGATCGGGTACGTACTTACACCGATTGTCAGATACCAAGGAATGGGGCACAGCGCAGGTTACGGGTACGCAAGATCCAACGAAAGCACGCTTCTCGGAGTCCGTTGAATCCGGGCATACGTCTCACTCTCGCTCGGCTGTTATTTCCAAGCTATTGGGGATCACGAAACCGGCTATCCGACTGGATTCCCAGGCAAAATACGTGGCGGTAGCGGGTGGTGATGCCGATATCTACATGCGGCTGCCCTCAG
>JAAZVD010000170.1 GCA_018623785.1 Bacteroidota bacterium
GCCCCTTACGGATGCTCTGAACCGCAAGATTGAGGCCGATACGCTCAGTCCGACCATCAGCCGCGTCGAGTCCTTGCAGGATCGATTTCCTATGACGCCCGAGGCGCAGGAAGAGCGGCTCGCGCGGTTGGCCTCCATTCGTGCGCTACTTGATGACAAATACCTGCGCGAGGGCGATTCCGAGGACATGGAGCGGCTACGCGTTGCAGCCAAAACCGATCGCGCGCTCGCTTTTGAGGAGGTACCCGAATTCCTGCGCAAGCAGTTCACGTCAAAGAGCGGCGAGCTGGGCAATTTTGTGGTCATCTATCCCCTGCACGGCCTTTCGGACGGACGGCAGTCTATGGCCTTTTCTGACGATGTAGGCTTTATTGAGACCGAGGACGGCACCATCCATCACACCGGCTCGACGTCCCTTGTCGCTGCTGACATGCTCAAGCTGATGCAGTCCGAGGCACCCTGGATGGTGCTGGCAACGCTCTTGATCGTTATGGCGCTGATGTATCTCAACTTCAACACCCTGCGCTGGACCCTGTTGGCTCTCCTTCCCCTCATCGTGGGTATTCTCTGGATGCTGCTCCTGGTTGAACTCTTCGGAGCCAAACTCAACTTCTACAACCTGATCGTTTTACCGGCCGTCTTGGGTATCGGAAACGATGCCGGGGTGCATCTGGTGCATCGATACAGGGAAGAGGGGCGAGGGTCCATTCGCAACGTATTGCGTTCGACAGGTGAGCACGTAGCCATGGGAAGCCTGACTACTATGATCGGGTTTGCAGGGCTCCTTCTCAGTTTTCATCCGGGACTGCAGTCCATTGGTCAGCTGGCTGTTCTGGGCATCGGGGCCACACTGGCGGCAGCGCTCCTCTTCCTTCCGGCCCTCCTGCAGTGGCTCGAGCAGCGGGACGCATCCGCTTAAGATCTCGGCTCGGATCACAGCTCAGATCATGGTTCAGATCATGGCGCCGACTGAGACACGGTCCGCTGAGGCACGGTTCGATGAGGCACCACCACCCGCAGAAAAGCTGCGGCCCGCTACGACATTTCCCTCAGCGAGGCATCCTGATGATGGTAACGCCTTTGCGTGACGGAATGGATTCGACCGTATCACTGACCTTGATCCAAGCGGAAACGCTAACGTTCTCGTCCTTGCGGGCAGTATCGTCGAGCACCACGTGAGCCCCCGGTGCCATCCGCTCTCCCAGCAGTTCATAGGCCGGCAGACGCGCGTCCGTGTGGCTCTTGCGCGGTGGGCCATCCACGATCAGCAGATCGATGGGCTGCAGGCCGTCGATGCTGGATAGATCATACCAAGGCACGATGCCGCGAGGCGTATCCACGGATTCCAAGGGCGCGTCAATGACCGTAGCCCACTTCGAGAGCCCCTGCTCGGCCAACTCATTTCGCGTCTTGGCGGCGTACACCGGATCGTGATCCAGAGAGGTGATATGGCCCAAGCCTGCGTCGCGGGCCGCCAGTGCCATGACCACTGTGCTGACGCCACTTCCCAGTTCAACAATATGCTGCGGCTTGTGCTTCTTGATGATGCCGATCAAGCGCGCCGCCAGGGCAGGTGAACTGGACCAACGCGTGAAATAGGGGAGGGCCT
Organism: Bacteroidota bacterium; assembly: GCA_018623785.1. Taxonomy (GTDB): domain Bacteria; phylum Bacteroidota; class Rhodothermia; order Rhodothermales; family UBA10348; genus JAAZVD01. The sequence continues at coordinate 1,610 of JAAZVD010000170.1, forward strand.
GTACGGGCGAAATGGCCGACTGGATGAACTGCAAGTCCTGCAAGTCCTGCGCCTGGAGCACCAGCTCCTCCTCCGTGGCGCGGTGGTAGTGGGCGATCAGGAACCCAAGGCCGGCAAACGCCAACACCGTGGCTACGCCCAGCGCCCAGATCCAAGAAAAGACCGAAACACCGGCAGTGACAAGGGCAAGTACGGCGAATAGTGTCAGGATACGCTGGGTATCGGTGTGTTTGAGGCGGAGCAGCATAGGGTCAGGAGCCGGCAAGTTCAGTCAGGTGGTCAAGGTAATGGGAAGCTACGGCATCCCAGCCGAAGGTTCGGGCCACGTGCTGGCGCGCGCGCAGGCTCAGACCACAGAGGTGCTCCCGGTCTGCGTCGAGCGCGGAAACGCGATGGACGTATCCTTCCACATCCCCGCTTTCTACGAAAAAACCGTTCTGATCGTCCGTGATCACCTCACGGATACCTTCGAGTCGGGCAGCCACGGTCGGCAAGCCGTTAATGGCAGCCTCCAGCATCACGATGCCGAAGCCTTCCATGTCGCCCTCCACTGGAATATTGGGCATGACAAACAGGTCAGCTGCTTGGTAGATCTGAGTCAGTTCCTCGTCGCCGAGGCGACCGAGAAGCCGCACGCGTTCCCCCAAGCCATTTCGGTCAATGGCCTCCTGAATAGCATCGCCCTCGGGGCCGTCCCCTCCAAGCCAATAGTGGACGTGATCCGGCAGGCGCGGCATCACGAATTCGATGAACCAGGCAAACCCCTTGCGCTTGACCTGCCGCCCCACCGAGCACAGCAACAGGCTGTCCGCAGGGAGCTGGTTTCGGAACGGGTGTGGCGCGCGGGCTCCCGCCTGCCATGTAAAGTCTGGAAACCGATCCAGCTGAACCCCATTGTGCACCACCCGGATCTTTTCGGGCGGGAGCCCGCGCGCCTGACACGCCTCGCCCGTCGGACCACTGACCGGCATGACCAGGTCGAGCGCCTCGAAAACCCGCGGTACGAAACGTTGGTAGGCTGCTACCGGCTTGGTCACGTCCTGCCCGTGCACGATGGCGGCTGCGCGAACTCCGAAACGCTTCATATCCGCGCGCAGCAGCACGGCCAGACTGGCTGTGACCATGCTGGAAAACAGCACTATATCCACCTCTTGCCGCCTGATTTGCTGCTTCAATCGCCACCAGGTACGCACCAGGAAAGGGCCTACCAACCAGTGGATCCAGGTCCAACTGGCCTCCAGCTTGATGATGTCGTAGGTCAAGCCCTCGCGATCACTGCGGCCGACGGCAGCATCGAGTTCCATGGCCACCCGTTGCATACCCCCCACGTTCGAGAGGGGTCGATCGGGTGGCGAGAAGGAGTGGGTGACAAAGAGAAGACGCACGATGGTACGGGGACAACGGACGGGTTGGGAAGCCGATCAGGCGGCTGCTGGGTCAAGCGTTTAGCGGCTCCAGGACAAGGTCATAGTACGCATTGATACGGCTCAGGATCAGGGGCCAGCTGTAGGTTTCCGCTTCTTCGCGCGCTGCCGCGCCCATACGCTGCCGTTTGGCAGCATCGTGAACGAGCCCCAGCAATTGCTCCTTGAAGGCGGCGGTATTCTCCCCCGGTACGAGGTACCCAGTCTGTTCGTGTCGCACCAACGAGGCGCTTCCGGTAGCGTTGGCACAAACGGTTGGCAGACCGGAGGCCATGGCTTCGAGGGTCACGTTGCCGAAGGTCTCCGTCTGTGAGGGAAACAGGAAAATATCCGAGCTGGCATAGGCCCGGGACAGGTCCTCCCCGTGCTGATGTCCCAGAAACACAGCTGTCGGAATGGTCTCCCGAAGGAACTCCTCGGCCGGTCCTTCTCCCACGATCAGGCACCGAATGGGTTCGCCGGCCTGCTGCAGCGCCTGCACAACGTCGGCAAATACGTCGAGTCCTTTTTCAAGGACCAATCGCGAGACGAAAGAGATGATAACCTCGCTGTCGGCAAAACCGAGTTCGCGACGCCATGCCATCGAGCGCTTCAGGGGATTGAAAAGGGTAATGTCCACTCCACGCGGCCAGATTTCGAGACCTTTTTCTATGCCGTGCTCGTTCAAAACGGCCACCATGGAGCGGGTCGGGACATAGACCTGCTCACACTGCCGATAGAACCACCGCAGGTAGGCCCACATGGCCCCTTCGGCCCATCCCAGATTATAGTAGGTCAGGTAGGAGCTGAAATGGGTATGGTAGGATGCCACCACCGGAAGGCGCCAAGCTCGCGCATACAAGAGAGCCTGGAGCCCGAGAAGATCGGGTGTGGCAATATGCACGATGGTGGGTTTAAACCGATCGAGGGCCTCGAGGGCGTCCGGGCCCAATCCCAGCGAAACCCTGTATTCGGGCCGGCCGGTCATGGGAATCGATGCTGCCGATTGCAGTGTACCGGCGTGCTCAATGGCCGGCTCTTTTACGGTTGGAGCAAAGACCATCACGGCAACGCCTTGCGATTCGAGGTAGGATACCAGCCGGTTCAGTGTCAACGAGACCCCATCCACGACATGATTGTAGGCCCCGGTAAAGAGGGCGATGCGCTTTTCAGGTGTCGATTGCTCAGCCATCGTGTGCCCCTTTGTCCTCGTACTCGATGGCTTCGGCCCTCAGCGCCGTGTCCAGTCCATCGACCCGGGCATTGCGGGAGTCGGCAACGAGCGACAGTGGCAGGAAGAGGCTCAGGCCCAGCAGTCGATCGGCGGCTACCCGTGTCAGGAGCATCGAGGCAATGGCTGTTTCAACGCCGCCCAGCAACTCGGCCGGTAATTCCAGGATCAGGGCGATGGCCACCAGATCCCGGGTCACGATGAACGGCAGCCGGTTAGTCACGGTCCAAATGGCCAGCATCGTACCCCACACGATGAAGGAGACATCGGGAAGCACCACCCACCACTGCAGGATTTGCAACACCCAATTGACCATGAAGCGGGCTACATGCGCTCCGTAAAGC
>JAAZVD010000011.1 GCA_018623785.1 Bacteroidota bacterium
TGTCTGACGGTTCTACCACTTTTCCCGCCGGCATGGTCCCCATGTCGGCCGACGTCTGAAAATCCGTTGGATTCATGGAAAGCTCCGAGACCGTTGCCTGTGCGCCGGCACGATCAAGCAGATCAATGGCCTTGTCCGGCAGACGGTGATCCACATCCAGCCGCATGGACAGATCTACCGCTGTTTCAATAGTCTCTTCGAGGTAGGTGGCCTGGTGGTGTTTGGCCAGGCCGCGCGCTACCCCCCTGAGCATCTCAATGGCCTCATCGCGCGGAGGTTCGTCGATCCCTACACGCTCGAAACGGCGGTCCAGTGCGGGGTCCTTTTCGATGAAGCGGCGATACTCATCGATGGTAGTGGCACCGATAAGTTTGAGCGTGCCTCGGGCCATGGCTGGCTTGAGCAAATTGGCAGCATCGGCAGATCCGCCGCCCGCCCCCATGATCGTATGAATCTCATCGATGAACAGAATCAGGTTGTCATCCTGACTGGCTTCTTCAATGATGTTGGTCAGGCGTTCCTCGAATTGTCCTCGCAAGGATGTCCCAGCCAAGAGCGATCCCATGTTGAGTTCAATAATGCGTCGCCCCCCCAGCACCTGTGGATCCTTACCCTGCACGGCACGCAGCGCGAGTGCCTCTACAACAGCGCTCTTTCCAACACCGGGGTCGCCAACGAGAACAGGGTTGTTCTTCTTCTTTCGAGCCAGTGCCTGTACAGTTTCCAGAATTTCTTGGCGTCGGCCTATGATTTCGGGAATTCTGCCTTGCCGAGCCTCTTCGGTAAGGTCCTTGCCGAACTGTTCAAGGAGCCGCTCACTTTCAGCCTCCCCGGGATCGGGAGCTGATTCCGAAGCGGCTGACGAAGGTCCGGGCCTCTGCGAGGTTGCAGCAGGGAACCTGATTTCCTTTCGGAACCGTTGGAGGTCCACCTTTGCACGGCGCAGCGTCGCAACAATTGCCTGATCGTTCTCCTCCAGCGCAGCCGCCAGTAGATGAAGACTGCTGATGGCACGGCCCCCGGAGAGGCCTTCGGCACGCTCAAAAACAGCACGTGCCCGGGGACTACGATGAATGACTCCCCCTGAGGTTGGTACAACGGTTGCCGCTTGACCCACGTGAACCGCCTCTTGGAGGGCCGCGGGCGAACAGTTGGCGGCCGCAAATGCGCCCGTCAACAGCAAGACCTCCTCGTCCTCCGGCAGCGATCCGTCACGGATGGCCTGGACGGTGGCTGCCAGGGCTGCTAGTAAATGCGCCGGGTCGATATGCTGCGATCCGTTTCGTGCGGCTTCGGCAGCGGCCCGTTTCCAGACCAACCGGGTCGTTGATGTCAGTTCAGCCATGATTGCATGTTGAGCGAGTTCAGCCGGCCAGATTGGCAGGGAGGTAGCGCGGGAAAAGATAGAAGCTGGGACATAAATGAGGGAGTCGGTAACGGGGGTGCCACCCGTTGGCCTGTATTCGCAGTGTCGCCAACGGGCGTGAGGGCAGCACGTCGTCGGATAGGTAATGCAGCGGCGTATGGATCACCGGACGGCGGTGGCCTGTGAAAAGGCTATCTGGTTCCCGTCCAATGAGCCTGGACAGTATCCCGGCATTGAAGACGGCTGCCCGTCCCACGGCTCCACCGCCTTGGGTTCGTTGTGCCAACCTAGAAAAAGAAGCCAAGGCATCGTCAGGCTGCTGCAGCTGAGCTAGTGCCACGCCCATATTGTACTGCAGTAAATCGGATTCCGGATGATACCGCAAGCCCCGTCTTAATACGTCCAGCGCGCGTTTATCCTGTCCAAGACGCAGCGCAGCACCGGCAGTGGCCGCATACGCATATTCGGGCTGTATCTCTCCCACATTTTCTACCTGAGAAAACGCGAGGGAAGCTGATTCCTGGCCACACAGCAAGTGCAATACCTGCCCTTGAACATGCAGGGTCCGGTCTTTTGCTTCCTGGGCGATCATGGTCCAGGCTTCCAGCGCTTCATCAATACGGTCCAGATCTACGAGAAACTGCGGCCGAAGCTTCGCAGCCTCTTGTTGCACTTCCGGGAGCGTCATTTCCTCAAATCTGGCCAAAGCAAGCGCGGCCTGACCCGAACGAGCCAAGGCTTCAAACCATGCCAAGTGATGACGCGGCAGCAGGTCGCCAGCACGATCCAATCGGCGAAAGAGGGAAAGCGCTCGTCTGTACCGCCCCAGTCGAACCAGACAGACCACCTGACCCTGCGCAGCGGGTGCATGCAGAGGGTTGATCGAGAGTGCACGTTCAAACAGGGTAAGCGCATCGCGCGGATTGTCAGAGGCGGCCAAGAGGGCACCCTTGGCGGTAAGGCCGTGCACATCCGCCGGGTCCAGGGCAAGCGCTCGCTCCAGACTGGCCATGGCACCCTTGTCCTCACCCATCGACCGCTGGACGACGCCCCGATATACCCAGCTTTCAGGTAGGGAGGGATTCAGTTCAACAGAGCGATCAAAGAGTTCCAACGCCGCACTATGGTAGCCCCTGCTGTACAGACAGCGGGCCTTGCCTGCGTGGGCTTCTGCATGATCTGGCTGGGTCTGTAGGAGGGATTCGTACAGCGGCTGTGCGCTGGTCGGTTTGTTCATCGCCAAGAAAGCATCGGCTTTTCCCAGCAGGCCGAGTTCGTTCGAGGGTTCGGCCTCAAGTGTGCGACTGAATGCGTGTATGGCCTGTGGATACCGTCCAATACGCGCAAGGCTACGCCCCCGCGAGAGCCAGCCTTTGGCCGAGAGGGGACGCACCACGGGAGGAGGCACGCGCGCAAAACCATGATCCCTTTGGACCTGCTCCAGATCTGCTCTCAGGGCAGAGAAATTAGGATATCGCTGGTCCGGCTCCGTGGCCAGGCAGCGCCGCAGGACGTGGTCCAGGGGCGTACCCAAATCAGGCACCTCGAAGCGCCGGTGCGCCATTTCCATTTCGCTCCAGAACTTGAGGCGGCTTTCAAGGCTGTTTTCCGTCGGCCATGCCAATTTTACGGGCAGTTTGCCGGTCATGGCTTGATACAGGATTACCCCGACCGAGTACACGTCCGAGCGCGCATCGCACAGAGCGGCACTCTCGAACTGCTCGGGCGGCATGTAGGTTGGGGTTCCAAAGCCGATGCCGTGCATGGTCTGCCCCCGGAAGAGTTTTCTGGTCTCTTCAATCGGCATGTCAGGATCTTCACTCAGGCCTCCCACCGGCTGCGTTGCCAACCCGAAATCATTGATCTTGACGTTGCCGCTCTCATTGATCATGATATTCGCCGGCTTCAGATCCCGATGGGCACGAATCCCTCGAAGAGCCGCATATTCCATACCATGACACAGCTGGATACCCCAATGAATCCACTGCTCAAGACTCGGAGATGTTTTCTTGAGCGTATTCTCCAGATCATTGTATCCCGATGGTCCGGCTGAGATAAGCTCCATACCCACATAAAGCCGTCCCTCGATTTCATCCGCAAAGTAGGCCTGGACCAAGTACGGATGGGCTCCCAGGGCAATCCATATTTCGGATTCTTGTCGGAAGCGAGCAATTGCTCTTCGGTCCAGAGAGCTTTTTAGATAGGTTTTGAGGGCAAACTCACGCCCATGCTCCAACGAACGGGCATGATACACCACACCGAAACCTCCTTTACCAAGGAGATCCACTACCTCGTAACGGTTGCCGATCCGATCCCCAGGCCGGGCGGTATCCTGCTCGTTGGCCATGTACGTATGCGTCGATTGGGGCTACCAGTCACCGCCCATCAACTCGTCGAAATCCGAGTCTGAAAGGGTTTCACCGGTGTGTTCATGAAGGGTATCGACCGATTCCTCGGACGTGTAAGGGTCACCCTGCGAAACGTCGGACGTATTTCCCATTTTTTGACCGATGGCCGCAAGAAGCTGATGGGTCGTGTACGGCTTATGCAGAATGTTGATACCCTCGCTACGTATGGCTGCCAGCTCTGTACCGTCACGGTCGTGGTCTTCTTCCGAAAGACCGGAGACGGCAATGACTGGCAGCTCTGCCCGCACCTCATGCATTTGCCGAATCATGGTCGGGCCGTCCATGACCGGCATGTTGATATCCGTGATTACCAGATCAATGGCTGCGGCATCCTTCAGGAATTCATCCAATCCGTTTTTACCATTCGATGCTGTCACGCACGTGTGTCCAAATGAGGCAAGGAGGTCGGCATTCATCTCCAGCATCATGGGTTCATCGTCTACAATCAGAATGGTGTAGGCCGTCTGCTCCGTCGGGGGCAGCACCGTGGCCGAGGTGTCTTCTTGCACATCATCCGAGGGCGTCGCTTGCGGCAGATAGACCGAGAAGCAACTTCCCTTCCCGAGCTCGGAGGTGACGGATAGAAAGCCGCCGTGGCTTTTCACGATGGCCAGGGTGGTCGACAAGCCAAGCCCCGACCCTTGCCCACGCTGATGCGTCGAAAAAAAGGGCTCGAAGATCCGCTCCATGATATCCGGGGTCATTCCGCTGCCGGTGTCCGTTACCGAAATGCGCACGTAATCGCCCTCCGTAGCATCCGGCGACAATTTCAATGCCTCGCTCAATTCTACGTGCACTCCTTCCATATCGAGCTTTACGGCCCCATTGCCCTGCAAGGCATCGCGGGCATTGACCATCAAATTCAGTACCGCCTGCCGGATCTGGGAGGCATCTCCCAGCAGGAGGGGAAGATCTCTTGGGAAAGAGCCCTCGACTGAAATTTGCCTGGAGAAGGTCGATTGGGCGAATTCGACGAGCTCCTTCATGATGTGTCGAATCTGAACGGGGATTTTCTCACCCTTGGTACCCCGCGAAAAGTCGAGCACTTGTTTGACGATCTCGGCTCCCCGGCGTGCGCTTTTTTCGATCCCTTCAATCTTTTTCAGTATCCAGGGGTCATCCACGCGACGGCGCATCATCTCTGCACCCAGGATAATGGGCCCCAGGACGTTGTTGATATCATGCGCCACCCCGCCTGCGAGCGTGCCGATCGATTCCATTCGCTGGGCGCGGATCATCTGCTCGTGCGCCATTTCGTTCTCCAGCATATCGTACTCCAGGATGAAGTACCCGGAAACGGACCCGTCATCGTCCTTGAGAGCACTCCATCGGCTGCCCAGATGGCTAAGGCTTTCATGTGCGTCTTTTCGAGAAAGTCTGCCCATCCAGTGCCCCCGATTACGGGTTATTTCGGCGGCATCGGCCAAGGCCTCCTCATCATCGAGTTGCAGCGGAAAATCAGACGGAGACCAGCCGAACAACGTACACGCATGGTCCGTTGCCCATGTTACCCGGAGTGCGGTATCCCTGACGTGGACACATTCGGGCAGTCCTTGAAGGGGGGAGAATTCGACCATGACGGGAGCGGAGTATGTGACGTAGAATCACGTAAACGACGAAAGGGCCACGTGTTCCATTCCGGCCATGCTTTCACCGTCGAAAACCCGGCCTGGAAACGTGCCCTCGGCACACATTGGCACGATACAAAAAGCCTTGCCAATTGGCGGTTTTCGTGGCAATTGCCGCGTATACTTCGGTTATTGCCAGGGTCTGATCCAGTCGGCAACGGACGGCCCCACAGTCCTTAAAATAAAGAGCGCGATGTCCTCCCTACGCAACAGACTGTTACGCACTATCGTGACCCCTGCGATCTTGACGGCGGTCATTGTCATAGCGATTATTGCATCCCTCAACTACAATATCCGTCACGCCGTGGGAGACCATGAGCTGGCCGAAGCCAGCATGCAGATTGCTGAGCTTTTAGACGCTTCAGCCCTTGAGGTCAAAGCCACGGTCCGAACCGCTGCTACAATCATTTCCGAAATTGATCCGGACGAGATTGCTGACCTCGATCTGACGTTCCTCCTCGAAGAACTTATCAGTGCCAGCGACTTGGTGGGTATAGCAGCTATCGAGTTCTGGCTGCCGGAAACAGGATCACCGTCAGTCACCCAGGCCCACTTGGCCATCCGATCGGATACGTCCGTGGTGGCGGCACCCGTGTCTGCAGATGTGTTGCATCCAAATCTTGAAGGACTTTTTGAAGCGCTGCGAGAGGGCGTAGCCAAGACGCCATTTGATCGGATTGAGGAAGGAAGGCGCGAGATGTGGAATGATGCCTTTAACATCACCGAATCCACATCCCGGATGACATTGGTGCCTTTCGGCGTAGCCATCATGAATCGTGAGGGCCAGCCCGTCGGTGGGATACTCATCGGTTTTGGTTCGCCCTCGGCTCGGGCTGCTATCGATCGAGCGGTTACTGAGAAGAGCCGGCAATATGGTGTGGACTTCTCGGCCTACATGATTTCCGACCACGGATGGATATCCAACCACCCTGACCTGAACTTGATTACACAGGATGTAACCGCTGATACATCTTCGTTCCTTACGCCGGAAGGGAAAGCAGCACTTGCGGAAGCGTTGGTCACGGGACCCCAGCAGTTGACGGTGCATGATTGGCGTAGGGTGGAATCTACTGGCATCGCGGCTACCCTGACGCATTTTGACGGGTTTCCCGCTTGGCTCGTTCTCGAGGCCGATCACGCTGACCTGGCGGCTGTAGACGCACTCATGCTGGCTGGCATGATTGGCGCTGTCCTCTTTTTCTTCGGGTTCGTAAGTCTCGGATTGGGGCGCAACGTTTCTACCCTTCTGGAGCCGCTTTCGGCAGTAGTCGATGCCGCGAGGCAGTTGGGGAAAGGGAATCTTGACATAAGCCTGCCAGAGGAAAGGGCAGGTGAGTTTGGTGTTCTGCTCAACGCCTTTGACCAGATGGCTCACCAACTAAGGGAACGACATCAGGAGTTGGAAATGCTTCGCTTAGAATCATCAGCGAAGATTGTAGAGAAACTGCCCGGTCCCACCTTTTACTACCAAGCGCTGCCTGACGGTGAAATCGACTACGTCAGTGATCGCTCGGAAGATATTCTTGGAATGACTTCGGACGAGTTTTGTACCTGCGCTAGCTCCCTCCCTGTTACTTCAGATCAGACCCTGGTCCAGCGTCATAAAGATTTTCTTGAATCGGAGCAGCATAATGATGTTTTCATAGTACAACATGAAGGGCCGCGGGGCACTCAATGTAACCTCCAAATATCCTTGCAGAAGGTCTTGAATGCTCAGGGCGAGGTATTGGGTATTGACGGCTTGGTAGCTGATATTTCGAATCTTGTATCCAATTCTAGTCTGGCAAAGGTTTATCTGGACGCTTCTCCAGATGCGTTCATGGTCCTTTCTGCTACTGGTTACATCAGTCATGCTAGTGAAGAATCAGAAAAGGTCACGGGGTACAGCGTCAATGAACTGCAGGGCATGCCTGTCTATGATCTTGTTCCGGAATCCTTGCAGGATCACTTCCAAGCCTTGTTGGAGAGCATTATCGATGCATCAGAAACCAGAATGCTGCGGGCAGACGCAATTACGCATCTGAAGCGAAAGGATGGGAATACGGTTCCCGTTGACGTCTTGATCAAGACCCTACTTACCGAAGGTGGTTTAATCACGATTCTCGTGGCGCGTGATATCACCGCGATACATGAGGCACAGCGCAAGGTAGAAGAAACAGCGGCGTTCATGTCCCAGATCATGGACAGTTCGTCGGCCGTGATTGCGGCCAAGGATCGTGATGGCAGGTACACCGTGGTCAACAAGCGATTCATGGACATCCTGGTAACGGAATCAGCCCGAGAGGAGGTCATCGGGCGCACGGATCACGAGTTGTTCCCCAAGCGCATTGCCAATCGTATGGCGGAGGTGGACGCCCAGGTCATTGAAACCGGCTCGGTCGTGGAAGTGGAAGAACAGGTCATTGTCAACGGCACATCACGGGATTTCATTTCGGTCAAGTTTCCGGTTCGCAATCTGGAAAACCATATCACTGGGGTTTGTGGTATGTCAACCGACATTACGGAAGTCAAGCAAGCTGAGCGTGCGCTCAGTGAAAGTCGTAACGAAATCCAGCGCGAACTCGACCTTCGGGAGTTGGCCCTTGAAGCGGCATCGATCGGGTTCTGGTCCTTTGACGTACGCAATCGGACGCTTTCGCGTGATGCAAACCTCCGCGCCATTCTGGGTCTGTCTATGGACCCACAGGCGCCCAATCCGGATTGGCGTGAACTGGTTCACCCGGAGGATCAGGATCGTGTCGACACCGACTTTTTGGGAGATCTGCTAGAAAGGGGTTCCTTCAGGGAGCCTACTCAACGCACTATGGAGTATCGCATCATTCGGTCGGATACGAAAGAGATCCGATATGTTCGCGACACCTTCCGTACCACAACCGATTCCGATGGAGTGCTGAAGACCGTCTACGGCGTCGTTCATGACATTACCCAGGTGCGTTCCGAACAGACCAAGCTGCGCCAGATTTTTGATGCGCCCATGGAGGGTTTCGGCTTTCTGTCGTCGACGGGAGAAATCCTGGAAGCCAGCCTTGGATTGGCTGCCACGATAGGATACGAGAGCCCGGAGGAGATCGTTGGTGCGCGTTTCAGGGACTACTTGGCCGATGAGCAGGAGGGCGGGCTGGACGCAACGGTGATGAGCGATACCCTGTGTTCAAGAGCTATGGAGGGCGAAGATCAGCAATTTTCATGGCTTATCAAGCGTAAAGACGGGCGTGTCGTCAAGCACCTTGCATCGCTCAGTCGCGTGGACTATGAGGGATCGCCGGCCCTGCTCATCACGCTGCGTGATGTCTCCGAGCTGCAGGACCTGATTGACCAAGCTGAAACGGCAAGTAGGGCCAAGACCGTATTTCTGGCCAACATGAGTCATGAAATCCGAACGCCCATGAACGCCATTCTGGGCTTTGCCGATTTATTGTCCGAGCAGATAGTCCACCCTGTCCACAGCCAGTATTTGACTACCATTCACAACTCCGGTCGGGCACTGCTTGCTCTGATCAATGACATCCTGGATCTGTCCAAAGTGGAGGCGGGCAAGCTCAACCTTGTTGCCACGCCGACCAATCTCATTCAGACAGCGAGAGAAATAGAGCAGATTCTGCAGCACAAGGCTGTTCAAAAAGGCCTGGATCTGTATCTAGAGATTGACGACACGTTCCCGGAGGCCGTCGTAATCGATGAAGTTCGCCTCCGGCAGATCTTGATCAATCTCATTGGGAATGCTATCAAGTTTACCGACAGTGGGAGCGTATCCCTGATCATGCACGCCAGCGTGACGGATGCTGCTTCGTCTAAGGTAGATGTTACGTTCCGTGTCAAGGACACGGGCATTGGTATTCCGGAAGCTGATCAGCAACGCATCTTCTCGGTCTTTGAGCAGTCCGGCAAATCTCACGAGACCATGGAGAGCGGCACTGGTCTGGGCCTTGCCATAACCCGCCGACTGTTACAGTTGATGCGGGGTACGATTCAGGTCAGCTCCGAGGAGGGAAAAGGCTCCGAGTTCACGGTGCGAATACCGGGTCTGGACGTTGTCGATGCACCGTCGGCGGCCAGCGTGACATCCCGGGAAACCTTGCCGGATGTGGTCTTCGAGCCGGCAACGATCCTCGTCGTTGATGATATCCGGTCAAACAGGGAGCTCATACAGGGATATTTGTCTGAGTATGGGTTTACGCTCCTGCATGCCTCCAATGGCAAGCAGGCTCTCGACATGATGCACCAGACACGCCCCGATCTCGTTTTCATGGATGTCAAGATGCCGGTCATGGACGGAATAGAGGCGGCCCGTCACATCAATGACAATCCGGACTGGTCTGATGTCATTGTGATTGCTCTTACGGCATCGACCTACGCCAAGAGTGAAAACGAAATGCGTACCATGGTCAAGGATTACCTGCGCAAGCCAGTATCCAAGCCGCACCTGGTGCGTACGCTCATGGCGCATCTTCCTCATGCCGATCGCAGTCTCACGGCCTCCGAGGAGGACGGTCTTCTCCCTGATACCTCCGGATCTTCTGGCGGCCTCAGTGAATCCAAGCGCCAGGCGTTACGCAAACGGCTGGAACAGGAGCGCAGCCGAGTTGCGGAGTTGATCACATCCCAGACCATCAATGAGGTTGAGGATTTCGGTCAGCAGATGGCCGAGCTTGGAGCAGAGTTTGGGTACGAACCCCTGCAGCTGTGGGGTGAGCGCTTGAAATCCCATGCCATGCTGTTCCAGATGGATCAGATGAATACATCATTGTCACGCTTTGAAACCCTTCTGAACGACCTGGGCTGATATGGATCCTTCCAAGAAACGCATCCTTGTGGTAGACGATACCCAGGAAAACATCCAGGTGCTTGGCGCTGTCCTGAAACAGCAAGGATTCCTGATCAATGTCGCCATGAATGGTCGTGAGGCCATTGAAAAGGTGCATCAGGTTCGTCCGGATCTGATTCTGCTTGATATCACGATGCCCGACATGAATGGGTTCGAGGTCTGCCAGACGCTCAAAGAAGATGAGCAGATGCGCGACATACCCATCATCTTTCTTTCCGCACTAACTGACCCGTCCAATATTTCCCATGGGTTTGATGTTGGCGGAGTGGACTATGTGACGAAGCCCTTTAATGCTACCGAGTTGTTACAGCGGGTTCGAACCCACCTCAGGATGCGCGAACTCCAGGAAAACCTGCAGGTCAGGGTAGAGGAACTCGGCAATGCGGTGGACACCATTTCGCGCATGGCGCGCGAGAATGAGACCTTGCTCAGGCATGAATTGTCCAACGCTATCGGTCCTATCCAAGGATATATCGAATTGATGGCACGCGAGTTGGATGCCGATCGGGAGCAGCGCCGCCAACAGATTCAACGGGTCAATCAAGGTGTCATTACGCTGCAGCAGCTCTTGCACGCGATTCGAGACCTTCAGGCCATCGAGTACGGCCGAACGTCCCTCAACCAGACCCCCGTAGACCTGGTTGCCATGATTCAGGAAGAAATCAGGGCCCAGGAGACCATGGCAGGCCACGGTCTTACCATTGCGTTTCGCTCGCAAGCCGAGCACGCCGTCGTGGAGGCAGATACAACCTTTCTACCCGGCGTATTCCGGAATTTGATCAAGAATGCGGTAGAGCATGTTCGGGATCTGCCCCCGACCGAGCAGAAGCTGTCTGTTGCCTTGGGTGACATAGACAACGGCGTGGGGATTGTTGTGGCCAACGGCGGTCCGCCCATTCCGTCCGATCTCTTGCCCCACTTTTTCGAGAAGTTCAATTCCAGAAAAAAGGGGTCAGGCGGCACCGGTCTAGGTACCTCGTACGCCTACACCGTAGTGACGGCTCATGGGGGGCGCATGTCTGTCAGCAGCTCCGCCGAAGAAGGCACACGGGTAAGGGTGTGGCTACCCAAAACCGCGCCAGCGGACGATTATTCGTCCGATCCCGCATAGCGCTCTGCACCCGGGGGGAGCGCCCATGATGATGCAGGTTCAAATCCCTGCCACAGAATGCGGGAAACCGCCCGGATCAATTCGTACCCCGCATTGTCATGCTCCCATCGGGTATCTGCCTGATCGGCAGAGATGACACAGAAGAGATAGGGTCCTGAGGGGGCATGGACGAGGACGACTTCGGATTTGGAGGCGCTGATGGCACCGCTCTTGGCTGCCACTTCCACATGGGGAGGGATTTGGGAGAGGGCCTCGTCATCCCACCACGGTCGCTGCAAAATGCGCAGCATTTCGTGACTGGCAGCCGGGCTTACGGCTTCTCCCAGATAGATCAATTCCACGAGATGAGCCATTTCCCTCGGCGTGGTTTGTCCCCAGCCGAACACCTTCCAATCATCCCGTCGTCCATCCGTTCGTGAGTTTACCCGAGTGTTCTCGAAGCCCTGCTCTTCGAGCCAGTTATTAATGGAGGTGCCTGTTCCGGCCAGCTCCTGCAGCCACAGACTGGCTGTGTTGTCACTTTTGGAAATGGAAAGGAAAACCATCTCAGAAAGCAGAACGGTAGCGCTGTCGCGGAGCTCCCCCGTCAGGTCGGCGTCGGAATAAAACAGGGAGTCCACATAGGTCAGGGGCTGTTGGTAGTCGAACTCACCACGCTCGATACGATCGAACATGCCGATCATGATGGGGACCTTGATCAGGCTTGCTGTGGGATATAGCGTATCAGCATTGATGCCGACCTCCTGGCCGGTCACCAGGTCTTTGATGTATACCCCCGCTCGCCCGTCAAAGGCATCAATGAGCGGAGTGATCTCCGCTGCTACGTTGATCAGATCGGGTCGATCCGGAGCCTGACAGCCCGAAAAGAAAAAGATGCCCGAAAAGGAGATGATACTAGCAGCAAAAACGGTCGTTTTAAGGCGATGGAGCATGTTTTGAATGTAACTATAAAAGTTACATTTAATAGGTGGAGGGCGAGGTGGAGGGGTCAGCGGACATAAACCAAGATACCGGTGCGAAGGCGCGCTCCGGCCCGCAGCTGAAAATAATAATTTCCAGCTGGCAGCCCATTCGGTGGGACCCAGTCAAGACGGTGGGTACCTGCCGGGAGGGTGCGATCCGCGATGCGTGCCACGTAACGCCCGATGGAGTCGTAGAGGTCGATCCGTACGAGAGAAGGCTCAGGTAACGTAAAGGGAAGGGTGACCCGATTCGAGAAGGGTTGCGGGTAGGAAGGGAGCACATCAAAACGCTCGGGTATCTGTTCTTCGTCCGTGCGCAGAACCGCGGCCGTGTTGACTTCCAGCAAGAAGTTGAATGTCGTGCTGGCACCAAAAACATCGGTCGCTGTCATGGTCAGGCGCGGGCTCCCGGAGGGTCCGATACGGGCATAAAGAGAGTCATTGCGCAATTCCGCTTTCTCAAATGCCTCCGATGCGTCAATCAGTTCGAGGACAAAAGGGTCACCATCGGGATCGGAAACATAGGAGGGCATGTACAGCGCCACCGAATCTCCCGGCAGGTATTCCGGCGCTGCCCGAAGCGGATTCTTGATGGGTGCGGCGTTATCGCGGACGATGACAACCAACGACGTATCAATGCGACCTCCTCGACCGTCACTGACTTGTAGGGCAACGTAACTTCGCCCTGTTGCGCGGGCATCCAGGTGCAGGACGTTTTCGGAGATAGAGGCCTCCGCAACCTGAATATCCTCGTTGTAAAGCCAAAAGCGAAGGGAGTCTCGGTCCGGCTCCGCAATCAGATCTGGGATGAGCCAGGAGCGCTCGGTCTCGGGGAGTAGATACTGCGGATTGGTTGGCCATGCGGTAAACTGAGGGACACGATTAGCCAGCACCTCAACGATGATATCGACATCGGCCGACAGTCCCTCTGGATCGGTAGCCGTTAATCGAACGGTCGTGGATCCTGCCTGGCCTGGCCATACGAACAAGCCGGTGGTGATGGCATCAATGGACACGATGGCCGTATCAGCAACGGAGAAGGAGTAGGTCAGCTTATCCTGATCCGGGTCATCAAAAAATTGCTGGTAACCGAAGTAGGTACGTCCCATCCCGGTCCCTGTCGTCAGGGATTCTGTCGTCGTGAGCGCTACGGGTGCCCGATTGGCCGCTCGTGCAACCAGTATGCCAGGCTCGCTCCACGGGCCTGCTCCGGCCGGGTTGACACCCCGAATACGCCAGTAATAGCGTGCGCCGCGCTCAAGCGGGCCGATGCGCACGCGGTTTTCCGTGGTGCTCAGCGTTGTGTCCGTCGACGCAAAGAGGTTGTCCGTGGAGACCTCAACCTCGTAGCGGGCCCACGGCAGCAGATTCCATGTCAGGGTGACCGTATCCGCTCGGGCATTCATCAGGGACGGTGTGTTGGGCGTCACGCTTTCTGGCAGCTCTATCCCCGCCAGTGCGCCCTGCTCCTCATACAAGAGGGCAGCCAGTAGCAACGCACTAGACGCTTCGTCCGAAAAGGAGCCGACTCCTACCGTGGACACGACAGCGTTACCGGATCGGGCGGCCAGCACGTGCTCACCGGATACCAAGAGGGGGTAGGCATCTTTGGACAGCACGAGCGAGCGCGGCGCGGGCCCTGCATGCTTGAGGAGAAGGCCGAGTAACGGGCCCGCGCCGCGCAGGGTGTCCGCGCTAACCGCTGGGCCCACCTGAATACCGGTTGAGGTGTGCAGCCAGCTCTCTGCCTCTGCCCCCCGGACAGGCTCCCGGCTGAACAAATGCAGTGAACGCCCCCTGTTGAGGTGTTCGCGAGCTAGGGATACCTCCTCCGAGCGTTCCAAAGGGCGCCCCAGACGTGCCATCCAGATCCGAGAAAACGGAGCGGCGCTTTCAGCAGGAATGCCACCGCGCACGATGCGCTCCCACCACGCAGGGTCTTCGCCCAAACGAGTCAGCAGCTGTAGATGCTCGTTGGTTTTCGATGTACCCTCGTCCTCAGCAAGCAGTAGCATGGACCCTCGCGTGCGGAAAGGAGAAGCGCTGTAGAAGGCCGGAAGGAACTGTTCAGAAACATTCCCAGCACCGTCCTCGCTTCGTACCCTGAGTTGGAAATCAGCGGGCTTCCTGGGATAAAAACGTGCTGAGTAGATACCGTCGCCCGCGACGAAGTCCAGGTCCTGCGTAAGATTGCCTGAGTCCTTCAGGGCCATGGAGGCAAGTACCTGGGTAGTATCGAAGCGATTGACCAAATCTGCCTGGGCCCGCACGATACCGCTGCCATCTACAAA
>JAAZVD010000171.1 GCA_018623785.1 Bacteroidota bacterium
ACGATTACGTTCTGAATGATCTGGCCTGCCTCATTGAGAAAGGACCCCGTTTCGGTTACGTTGAAGGGGTCTGACCCATGGGTCTCGGCACCGACACGCGCCCAGGCCTTATAGGTGAATCCATCCTGTAGCGGCGGCAGATTTTCCACGTCAAGACGCACTTGAACCTTGGCAACGTCCTGCTCGAGGGTGTCTGCACTGTCACATCCAATGACTACCAACAGCGCAAGGAACAGCACGCAAGAAAGGATACGCATCGTCTTTTGACGGGATAGGGAATCGAAAAAGTGGGTGGCGTGAGAACGAATCCGAAAGCCATGGGTTCTCCGAGGCCCGCTTCAAGCCCACCACCCATATCCTCTGACGTAATACCACCTGCTTCCACTCAACAAAAGAGAATGACCTGGAATCCCTCATCTTGGCAAGCCTTCGATGCGCGACAGCAGCCCTCGTATGATGATCAGGGCGAACTGGCGCAGGTCCTACAGCACGTAGCCATGATGCCTCCCTTGGTCACTGCGTGGGAAATTGACCGACTGCGCCGTCACCTGGGAGAGGCCGCCAAGGGGCACCGCTTCCTGTTGCAGGGCGGCGACTGTGCCGAGCGTTTCGATGAGTGTCGTCCCGAGATCATTGCCAACCGGCTGAAAGTGCTGCTGCAAATGAGCCTCGTGCTCATCTATGGACTGCGCCTGCCCGTCATCCGTGTGGGGCGATTGGCAGGACAGTACGCGAAACCTCGCTCAGCTGATTTCGAGGGCGATGGATCGGCTCGGCTCCCCAGTTACCGGGGAGATATCGTCAATGCGCCGGAGTTCAATCCCGAGGCGCGACGGCCGGATCCAAGACGGATGATGACCGCCTACGAACACTCGGCAATGACGCTGAATTACGTCCGCGCCCTGGGTGAGGGAGGCTTTGCCGACCTGCATCACCCCGAGCAGTGGGACCTGGACTTCGTGACATCGGAAAAGCTGCGTGACGAGTACCAGTCTATTGTGAACGCCATTCTGGACGCCATCCGGTTTACAGAGGCCGTCTCCCCCACACCCCTCAGCAATACGGACCGGGTGTCCTTCTTTACCAGCCACGAGGCGCTGATACTCCCCTACGAAGAAGCGTTTACCCGCGCTACCAAGGATGGGGTCTATAATCTGTCCACCCATTTCCCGTGGGTTGGAAAGCGCACCAATTCGCGTGACAGTGCCCACATCGAATATGTCCGCGGCATACGCAATCCAATCGGTCTGAAGATCGGTGCTGATATGGATGCCACCGACCTGAAGAGCATCCTCGACCGAGTCGACCCAGACTACGAAGATGGGCGCGTCACGCTCATCACCCGCTTTGGGGCTGACGATATTGAGAGGGATCTTCCCCGCTTGATTGAGGCTGTTTCGGCATCAGGCCACCCGGTGCTTTGGACCTGCGATCCGATGCACGGCAATACGGAAGTGACCGAGGATGGGCTGAAAACCCGCCAATTCGAAAACATCCTTGCAGAGCTTGAACAGGCCTTCGATATCCATCATGTATACGGGACTGTCCTGGGTGGCGTGCACCTTGAACTGACAGGCGAAAATGTGACCGAGTGTACCGGAGGGGCCCGGGGGCTGAAGGCCAAGGACCTTCATGAGGCCTATGAAAGTCAGGTGGATCCACGCTTGAATGCTGAACAAGCGCTGGAGATGGCTTTTTCGATTGTACGAAAGTGTCGTACCATGCGCTCCAAGAACGTATGATACCAGCCTGAACTGCTCGGATGAACGCCACTCCTGCTATTGTCTACTGCGCCACGTGTATGGATTCCACACGTGGCAAAACGGCTCACGGCCTGATCCGATTTACGGAGCGCTTTGATATCCGCGCGGTGGTCGATCATGTCTTTGCCGGACAGGATGCGGGATCATTCCTGGATGGCTCGGCCAACGGTATTCCGATTATTGCATCCCTCGACGACGCGCTTGAGCATCTGCCGCCATCGGGCGGGGCGTTCATTGTTGGCTTGGCAACCGATGGCGGGGTGCTGCCCGACCATGCACGCAGCGCCGTGCGGCAGGCCATAGAGAACGGTTTGGACGTGTACTGTGGACTGCACGTATTCCTTTCTGAAGATCCGGAATTTGCTCCCCTGGCCGCGCGCCATGGCGTTACGTTGGTTGATGTGCGCAAGCCGCCACCGCGCTCCGAACTGCACTTCTATGAAGGACGCATTGATGAGGTCGAGGCCGTACGGGTGCTGGTGCTGGGCACGGACTCTGCCTCGGGTAAGCGAACCACCTCTTGGGTACTGAGGAATGCATTGCGTAAGAGAGGCTATGCAGCCGAAATGATCGGTACCGGGCAGACCGCGTGGCTGCAGGGAGCCCGTTTCAGCATCCGACTGGACACGCTCGTAAACGACTTCGTGGCCGGAGAAATAGAGCATGTGGTGCGCACAGCCTGGCATGAGGCTCGTCCGGACATCGTGATCGTGGAAGGGCAAGGTGCCCTTTTACATCCTGCCTATCCGGGTGGGCTCGAGCTGGTTGCAGCTGTCAAGCCCGACGTCCTTCTGCTACAGGATGTGCCGGCACGAACGATGTTCGATGGATTTCCGGATCTTTCCATGCCCCCCATGAAGCGCCAGATCAACGCCCTGGAGTTGCTTTCGGGGCGGTCGGTGGACGCACTGACTATCAACCCAAAAGGACTGACTACGGACGAAGCCCGCCGGGTCTGCGCAGACTATGAGACCGAGTTCGACAGACCGGTCGTCGATGTCTTCAGGGAGGGAACGAACCGAATCGAAGACCTGATTGCTGGCCGCCTCCGTACCCGAGAGCCCATCCAATGATCGTTTCCGACGTTTCTGTTCATACGATTCACGCCCCGCTGAAGGAGCCCTACACCATTGCCTACGAGACCATCTCGGAGGTAACCAATCACTTTGTCGTGGTCAGAATGCACGGGGGGTTGTGCGGGATCGGCTGCGCCGCTCCCGCACCCGAAGTTACGGGCGAGTCCGTCGAGGCATCCCGTAAAGCGCTGGATATCTTTGCACGCAAGGCCCCGGGACTCGCCATCGATGCGCTCCCCCTGCCCACTCCAGAAACCCCGTCGGCCTTGGCCGCTGTGGATCTGGCTCGGGTTGATGTGCTGGCCCGCCGGGCCAGCACATCTATAGCAGGTCTGTTCGGTCATGCGGATGGTGCTCAAAGGCCAAGAGAGACCTCCATCACGATTGGTATTTCCGGAGTTGAAGCGACCTTGCAACGGGCCCGCAGCTTGTATGCGGAGGGCTTCCGCTTTTTCAAGGTCAAGGGCGGTCATGATGTGGATGCCGATATCGAACGCCTTGGCATGCTGCGATCCACTTTCGGACCTGAGATCCGCCTGGCGCTGGATGCCAATCAAGGGTACCGACTGAGTGACGTGGAGCGGCTGGAAAAGAACACGCAATCGCTGGACCTGCTTTATCTAGAGCAACCCACTCCCAAAGAGGATCTGCCCAAGCTCGGCCAGGCGGCCGAGCTGACGCACGTCCCGGTCATGGCGGACGAGTCCGTGCAAAGCGTTCAGGATGTCCAACGTATTGCTAAGGCCGGTCCGGTTGCGCTCATCAATATCAAGCTTCAAAAAATGGGTGGCCTGGCCGCCGCGCAGGCCATTGACGAGGCTGCCAGCGATCATCAGATGGGCACCATGCTCGGTTGCATGGACGAATCCGCCCTGTCTATTGCAGCGGCTCTACTCTTTGGAGCCACCCATCCCAACGTTCGCTATCTGGACCTGGATGGACACCTTGATCTACAAGAGGACCCGTTTGAGTCCCTCGTTCGATTGGATGGGAACGGTCGTCTATCAACGCCCTCAGACCTTGGACTGGGGTGGAGCACCGTCCCCTTTGGTCAGGACAGATCCTGACCCCCTCCGGATCCATCAAGACGCAACGTGGCCGCTGGTCAGGTCTTTTGGCTCGAGGGTCTTTTGAATCCATGCACCGCCGAGCACATCTTCGCCCTCATACAGAACAATGGCCTGACCCGGCGTAATAGCACGGCGCGGCTCCGCAAATTGTACGTGCAGCGTGCCTCCCTCCTGCCAGACAACACACGGGGCACCCTCATCCTTGTACCGGATCTTGCCGATCGCATCCCGCTCGCCGGTCAAATCGGCATACTTGATGGGATTTATCTGTGCGGCCGTCAGGCGCTGCCCGAGCAGCTCTTCCTTCGGACCAACCCAGACCGTATTGGACTCCGCATCAATGCGCGTAACGTAGATGGGCTCACCGACGGCCAATCCGAGCCCATGTCGTTGACCAATGGTGTAGAACGGGTAACCCTCGTGCTGTCCCATGATCGTGCCATCGGACAGCAGAAAATCCCCGGGACCCGCCTTTTCGTCCATATCCGGTACCCGGTCGCGGAGAAAACGACGGTAGTTGTTGTCCGGAACGAAACAGATCTCATAAGAATCCGGCTTTTCAGCTACCTCGTCCAGTCCGAACTCGGACGCCATCTCGCGGATGCGGGGCTTCGTCAGATTCCCCAAG
>JAAZVD010000172.1 GCA_018623785.1 Bacteroidota bacterium
AAATGCCCGGCATTGACGAGGGCCATCCTTGGATTCCCTGCGCTGTCGAGTACCTCGAAGTAGCGGTGGTAGGTGATGTCGGACGTCACGTACACATCGGCACCGGCCCTCATGGCCAATCCGATGAAGTCCGATCCCGATCCGCCGCACACGGCAACACGGCGGATGGTCATTTCCCCGGACCCAACCACGCGCAGGGCCTGATTGTCCAGCGCATGGGCTACCGTGCCCAGAAAGTCCTCCAGTGTCACAGGAGCTGGCAGATTTCCTATCGCACCGATGCCAGCGTCCCGGAAATCCTGCTCAACAGGAATGATATCGTGGGCCACCTCTTCGTAAGGATGAGCGGCATTCATCGCCCCGACAACAGCTCCGAGCTTCCATCGCGGCACCTCGACTTCGATGCGCAACTCGGAAACCTGCTCCCGCGCTCCTCCCGACTGACCGATATGGGGATCTGTGCCTTCGCCCGGCTTGAACGTGCCCGAGCCCGCCGACGAAAATGAACACTCAGAATAATTGCCCACCTGTCCTGCCCCGGCTGCAAACATGCCATTGCGTATCGATTCCGCCGCATCGACGGGACAGAAAACAACCAGCTTGACCATGCTATCCGAAAGCGTCGACAGGAAATCGGGCTGCTCTACCCCCAGCTTGCGCGCCAGCTGAAAAGATACCCCGCTACGCGCGGCATCCAGATTGGTATGCGCGGCATAGAGTGCGATGCCCGCCTCCGCCAAGCGCAGCGCCAGGGAGGATTCGAGCGAGGCATCGGTCAGCCTTTTGATTGCCTTGAAAATGAGCGGGTGATGGGTAACAATGCACTCAGCGCCCATCTCGATGGCCTCCTCGAGCACCGCGGGTGTCATGTCGAGGGCCACCAAAACACGCGATACGGGGCGCTCCATGCGCCCGACGAGAAGGCCGACGTTGTCGTAGGACTGCGCGGTGGCGGCGGGCGCCCACGCCTCGATCGCTTTATGAATGGAGGATACTGTAGCGCTCATATCCTTCCCGAAGTTTGGATTCCTTCTTCCTCGTCGACCCGCAGCAGTAAGGCCCCGCCGATCAGAAAGAGCACGACAACGACGACGATACCTGCTCGCATACTGCCGAAGAGTATGGTCATTTTGCCAAGCAGCAGCGGCCCAAGGAAGGCGGTAAACTTGCCGGAGAAGGCAAAGAATCCGTAGAACTCGTTCTCTTTCATTTCGGGCGTGAAGCGCCCCAGCAGGGAGCGCGATGCCGACTGGTTCGGACCGGCCAGCAACCCGACGCCAATTCCGGCTACCCAGAACCACATGACGGATGTCGTGAATACGGCCAGAAAGGTTGCACCAATCAGGCCCACTATAGAAATCAAGATGGTTGTCTTGCCGCCCAGTTTATCGTCGAGGTGTCCCATGGCCCAGGCCCCGAATCCGGCCGCCAGATTGAGGGCGATTCCGAAAATGATGACATCATCGAGGGTAAAATCGAATACCACCGTGGCATAGATCCCACCAAATCCGAAGATGGTGATCAGCCCGTCGTTGTAGACCAAGCGCGCAACAAGCAATCGGAAGACCTGCCGATAGGTCTTGATCTCCCGGAAGACTCGGATCAGATCCTGCTTGGCCTCGCGAATGAGCTGTCTGGCCGGTGGTGGGTTGTCCACCCGCTCATCCTTAACCAGCAAGAACATCGGGATACTGAACAAGGCGAACCAGGTGGCTACGAGCAGGTTGGTCGCGCGGAATTGGGCGTCGGTATCTGCGTTCAGGCCAAACAAAGGAGGGTCTGGCTGCACGAACAGAAAGAGGCCGGCCACGAGACAAAGCAGGCCGCCGACGTATCCCAGCGCCCAGCCATACCCCGAAACACGTCCAATACGATCCGGCGGGGCAATGTCCGGCAGGAAGGCGTTGTAGAATACATTCGCCATCTCAAAAGCTACGTTGGCCACTACAAACAGGCCGAGGGCAAACCAAACGTCACCTTTCTGCGGAAAAAAAAGGCCATAGGTGGCCAGGATGCAGATAATGGTGGCAATGCCCAGGTAGCGTTTTCTGTAGCCTCCACGGTCGGCCATGGCACCCATGAACGGGGAGAGAAAGGCCACGACCAACGCTGAAATGGTGATGCCCATGGACCAAAGTTCGGTCCCTGTATTCTCATCCGGCGCAATGCCCTTGGCAAAGAACGCTGCGTAGACGAACGTGACGACGAGCGTCGTGAAGGCTGAATTGGCAAAATCGTACGTCGCCCAGGCCCAGATGGGAGAGCGGGTCGTGGGGGTGTCTTTTTGCACAGCGTTCCAGGTGGGTGAAGCGGCAATGTACCCGTTGCCCTCGGGGGGTGCAACTGGGTTCAGGCTGTGATGCGCTCGATGGCTTCAGCAAATGCTTCGACTTCCTGTTCCGTGTTGTAGGCATGAACGGACGCGCGGATCATTACCGGGAGACCGCGATCCTCGGCATCGAGACGGGCCCATTTTGGAACGACCAGGTTGGTGTTCATTCCGCGTTGATTGAGCTCATGCTTGATATGTTGGGCATCCGCTGTCTCGTGCGAAAACGTTACGATACCTCCTTTACGCAGACCGAGGTCATGAACGGTTACGCCGGGGACCTCCTCCAGACGGCTACGGAGCAAGGCCGCGGTTTCGGCGATGCGAGCGTACACATCGTCGGGACCAAGCTCCAGCAGGTAGCGGACGGCAGCGCCCAGGGCAATCTTGCCGGCCACGAAGCCTTCCCAGTTCTCGAATCGCTTGGCGCCGGGAGCCAGCTTGTATTCATTGCGGCCTACCCAGTCGGCGGCATGCAGATCGAGGAAAGGCGGTTCGATAAGGTCCAGGGCTTTGGTCCGGACGTAGAGGAAGCCGGTGCCGCGCGGCCCTCGCAGATATTTCCGACCTGTGGAGGAGAGGAAATCGCATCCGATGCGCTCAACATTGATATCCGTCTGGCCAGCCGACTGGCAAGCGTCCAGGAGATAGGGGATGTCATGCTTGCGTGCAATCCGTCCCACTTCCTCGGCCGGATTGATCAGGCCGCCGTTGGTCGGAATATGCGTCAGGCAGATGAGCCGCGTGCGCTCGGTGATGGAAGCTTCGAGCTCGACGATATCAACCTGTCCGTGCTCATCATTGCCGATGACATCGATCTCGATGCCGTAGCGCTTCTTCTGCTGCAACATGGCGAGGTAGTTGCTGGCATAGGATGCATGGGCGGTGATTATACGATCGCCCCGTTTGAAGGGCATGCCGTAGAAGACCTGGTCCCAGGCACGCGTGGCGTTTTCGATCAGCGCGATTTCGTCCGGCTTGGCACCAATGAGTTCGGCGATGGCGGCATACGTGTCGTCGTACGCTTCCTGAGCTGCATGGTGCGCTTCGTACCCGCCAATCAACGATTCATGGACGATATGCCCTTGGATAGCATCCAGAACCGGCTGTGGCATTAGCCCCGCGCCGGCATTATTGAAGTGGAGTACGTGTTCGCAGCCCGGGGTGTCGGCACGTAGCCTTTCTATGTCCAGAGGCATGACGGGGAACCGGTGTGGGGTCGATGGTTTTCTACCGCCCCAAGATAGCCCTCGTAGCTCAGTGGATAGAGCGTTGGTTTCCTAAACCATGCGTCGCAGGTTCGATTCCTGCCGAGGGCACAAGTCAATGCTCTTCATTAAGGGTCCGCTCAGGCGGAAGATCTGCCAGCTTGGAGCCTAAGGAGGAGATCCACGGCGTTGTCGATCTGCTCGGGATAGTTGTAGAAGTGCGTTGAGATTCTGATTGCATTGTGCCCATCGCGCTGGTGTTCATCGATGTGCACATTGGATTCTGACAATCGATCAACGGCCACGAGGGCATCAACGCCGGCAACCTCGAAAATCGTGCTTCCGGGAGCGGACTGATGCCGTGTTCCTGATAAGAGAGTTACACCGTTTTCGTTTGATAAACGGTTTTTGAGATAATCTGATAGGTAGCGGCAGCGGGCCTCAATCCTGTCCAAACCAATGGACTCGATAAAGGCCAATGCAGGTCCGATTCCTGCTCTGACTGGTAAATCTGCCGTGCCCGGCGCACCGTAGACGGTCGAATCCGGATCAGGGCTGAATATCGACCGGAATTGGTCTGCTGAAGCTTGGTTGATATACATGAAACCTGTTCCACACGGCGCCAGCGTCCATTTATGGAGACTGGCAGCATAGGCATCGCAGCCCAATTCCTTCAGATCCACACTGAATTGACCCACTGCCTGGGCACCATCGACAACACTAACTATTCCCCGCTCACGCGCCCAGGTACAGAGTTCCTTTACGGGGTAGAGATTACCTCCTCGGGTAACGTGGCAAAACGAGATTGCCCGCGTCTTTGGGGTTCTTGCAGACTCAAATCGAGCAAGAATATCCTCTACTGGTGGCAATGGACTAGGTATATGGATCTCCTTTATGGCAATATCTTCGTGCAGGCCCCGATACAACCATGGCGCGCGTCCGGCAGGATGCTCTTGACTTGTGATGATCACCTCATCGCCACGACGTAGG
>JAAZVD010000012.1:5000-14537 GCA_018623785.1 Bacteroidota bacterium
CTTTGATCCGCTCGGTATGACGGATACGCACTTTTTCGTGCCCTCCGAAAAGTCGAATCGACTGGCGGTCGTGTACGGAGGATCAGAGAGTGGGCTGATACGACTTACGACGCAGGGGCATTACGAAGGGCAAGGGCATTATATCGATGGGCCCCGAAAGACCTTTGGCGGTGGTGCCGGACTGGTATCGACGGCTCATGATTATGCACGTTTCCTGCAAATGATGCTGAATGGCGGGGAGCTGGATGGGCAGCGTATACTGTCCCCGACGACGGTTGACCTGATGCTGTCGAATCATATTGGGGATATCGGTCTCGGAGCAGGAACCACCATGGGATTGGGTTTCGAGCTAATCACAGATCTTGGGGCCTACGGACGCCCCGGTGCCGAAGGGGAATTCAGCTGGGGCGGAGCCTATCACACCTCCTACTTTGCCAGCCCGAGGGACCGTATGGTCGTTGTTTACCTGACGCAGATCATGAATCCCCAGACAGGGCTTACGGATCGCAACCGGCTCCGTGCATTGACCTATCAGGCCATCATCAACTGACCTGCGCCCGAACCCCTCCGTAGCGGATGCGTATGCCGCTCCATGACAAGCCATACCGGTACCGGGCTTTGGGTATTCTGACAACGATGCGACGCTATGTGACCAACCCCTACGTGTGGGCGGGGCTTGTTGGCATCGGTATGATTTCGGCTGTCATGTACCTCGTTCTCAACCTCTGGGTAATGCCCAGCTTCACGAGACATGATGCTTCGATTACCGTCCCCGACGTAATCAATCTCAGCGAAGAGGCGGCCACAGCATCCCTTGAGGCTGCGGCTCTGAGTGCGGAAGCCGTCATTCTGCGCAAACCGAATCTACCTCGAAATGTCGTCATTGACCAGAATCCGCCTCCGCTGGCTGAGGTCAAGCCGGGACGAAGGGTATACCTGACCATCAACACGGGGGATACCACAACGGTGGTGGTCCCAAGAGTAGAGTCGTACGGAATCCGACAGGCCCGGAACATGCTGATGCAGGCAGATCTGGTGGTCGGTGAGGTGTCACCTGACTCCATCCCATCGGTGTACAAGGATATCATCACCAAGCAGGATCCGTCGCCGGGTCAACGTGTGCCCCCGGGTACGACGGTCCATCTCCTGTTCGGGACCGGTCTCGGGACAACCAGCGTACTGGTTCCTGATGTTTCCGGAATGAACCCTGAGAAAGCGCGGAAGACACTGCTTGATGTTCGTCTTCGCTCCGTCGTGATGGATGAGTCGCCAGAGAGCGACTCCCTGCGGGTCATTTCCCAAGCGCCGCCAGCCGGTACCAGTGTCCGGGAAGGCTACGAAGTGCGACTCTTCTTGCGCCAACCGGAATCTGGGCCGACAGAGCAGTAGGCTGTCCATCACAGCCAAGAGGCGCCAAGAGCGGGCGCAGCTAATGTCCCCGGATAAATAGCCTACTCTACGACGTCAACAGTCCAAGAAGCCGTGTCTACCTCAACGCGCTCTCGATGCTTCGTGGGCATGGTGCGCCCCACGTAGTCCGGCTGAATCGGGTACTCGCGATGTCCGCGATCAATGAGCACCAATAACTGAATGGAACGCGGCCGGCCGGCACGAACCACAGCATCTAGTGCTGCACGAGCTGTGCGGCCGGTAAAGAGGACATCATCAACCAGAATGACGTTGCGATCTTCCAGGTCGGGCAGCAGGGCAGGGGCCTCATCATACGGGGTATCATCCCGGAAACGGGTGACATCAAGGCTGCAGGAGGCAAGGTCAGAGGGCGATATGCGACGAATAGAATCGACCAGGCGTTCGGCTACTACCGCTCCAGCACGCTCTATTCCCACCACAACCAGGTTCTCGGCGCCCCGGTTTCGCTCCATGATCTCGTATGCAAGGCGATCCAGGGTGCGCTGAATCTGCCGCTTCGTCATGATGCGGGTTCTCACTGGAACATCGCCTTCAGGCTTCCCCACGTTCGTCGAACGGCTGTGCTCGTGTAATTGACGGACTCTGTCCGCACGGCCTCCCGCACGCCATTTTGATATACTGCCTCCAATCGGTAGTCGAGCTTGTCGCTGCCGGACTTAAACACCTGTGCGTCCAGGAAACCATATTCGCGGCCAATACCATGCGCCGGCACAGAATAGACACGCACGAACTGCTCGTTGCTGTTAGGGCTACGGCGCATCACCTCGAAGTGGCGAACTTCGTCTTCCACTTCTGTCGTCCAGGATACCCTGAAATCATTCCCCTGCTCCTGAATCTGGAAGGCCGTCAGGCGGACCTGACCCGACCATAGGCCGGCACCGGTCAGCAGAAGCACCAGAAATATGGAAAGGATGGGGCGCATGCAGCGTTCAGGAACCCATTGGAAGGAGTACACGAGGAACCAATATAGCGAACGGAACGATTGACGCCAATCCATGTGCTGGGCATGGAGCGCTGCAATCACAGAGAGTCACGACCCTGCCATCTCTCGTGACCTGAACTCGCACGCTTCTTTGGTACACCGTCCGTACATGTTGAGCGAGTGGCGCTGGATTTCCATTCCAAAAATGTCGGAAATCATGTCTCGGATACTCTGAATCCGCGGGTCACAGAATTCGAATAGATGGTTGCAGTCTTCGCAGATTAAGTGATCATGTTGCCAGAAACTGTAACTGCGCTCGTATTTGGCTTGTTTGTTACCAAACTGATGACGAACAACGAGGTTACAGTCGACCAGCAGCTCGAGGGTGTTATACACAGTGGCGCGAGAGACCGGCACATTCTCCTGCTTCAGGCGAACAAACAACTCATCGGCGTCAAAGTGATCAGCCGTATCGTAAACCTCTTCGAAAATGGCCAAGCGCTCCTGGGTCTGCCGCAGATTCTGCTCCTTGAGGTAGTCAAGGTAGCGTCCGCGGACGACGTCAAGTTGTTCGTTCGGGAGAGGGGAAGAAGTCATGTCATACCACGTGTTGTAAATCTTTACTGCCACTCTTTCAGGCAGTTCCACCGGGCCTAGTCAGGCATGTGTGCCAATACGTCCTGGCGCACTTGCGCCTGCAACGCCTCAATATCCTGGGTGCCATCCAGTACGAGAAATCGCTCCGGCTCAGCGCGTGCCAACTCGTCGTAGGTATCAATGACACGACGAAAGAAATCACTCCCCGCCTGTTCCATGCGATCTCCTGTATCCGCTCCAAGGCGCAGACCCAGTCGCGCAGTAGCTGTAGCCAGATCAACCCGGATGAGATAGGTCCGATCAGGAACGATACCGCCTGTTACCGCCCGCTGGAACTGCTGCAACCAACGCGGCTCAGCCAGCTGCCTGCCACCACCCTGATAGGCTACGGTCGAGTCGAAAAACCGATCGCATATGACGATGTCACCCCCCAGGTGAGCAGTTCGCATGCGGGAGCGGACCAATTCCGATCGGGCCGCCGAAAACAGCAACATTTCAGTAAATGGATCCATGGAAATCTGCGGATCGAGCAGTAAATCCCGAATTCGCTCCGACACATCCGTCCCCCCCGGCTCCCGAACATACATGACAGACTTGCCAAGGTCCTCAAGCCAGGGAATCAGCTGCCTTGCCTGGGTGCTTTTCCCTGATCCATCTATTCCTTCAAAGCTGATGATCATACCGTGTCAGAGCCTCCTGGTATAATTCCGGGCGTCCTGCAGATAAAGAGCGCAACCGACATGTTTTTTCGATGCCAATATAAGAGGATCTGGAGAAGCCGGATCCTTGATTTTCGCGCGATGCTCACATATCATATTGACGCTCAGCGAACCTTTGATATTCGTCTGCTTTGAAGAGCCGTGGAGTTCTCACGGCAACCCCATGCTCCCCTTCCCCGGCACGATCACGCCCTGCGCATGAGCAGTTTCAACTTCGGTTTCGACGATTTTGAGGACTTCAAGGACGAGAGTCGACTTGAGGACCTGGCTGCTCATTTCGAACGTGAAGGCCCTCATGTGTACTTCGACTCGGATACGCTGGAGGAGATTGCCTCGTATTATTTCGAGCAGGGCCGTTTTGAAGAGTCTCTTCGTGTCGTCGATCGCTCCCTTGAGATCCATCCCTATTCGTCGGATGGATGGCTTCGCCGCGGTATTCTTCTGAACAACATGGGCAGACACGTGGAAGCGCTGAGTGCCTACGATAAGGCGCTGGAGCTGAATCCTACGGATCTGGAAACCATGGTCAACCGCGGAATCACGCTGGACAGCATGGACGAACCGGCGCAGGCACTGGAGGCATTCGAAGGTGTGCTTCGCCTTAATCCCCGGAACGAAGAGGCGTTGTGCAACAAGGGGGTTACCCTAGAGCGTCTCAATCGCCTCGAAGACGCAATCAGCGTTTTCAGGGAATGCACGGAAATTAATCCGGAGCATCCAGAGGCATGGTACGAGCTAGGCTTTTGTCATGACCGGTTGCAGGAAGAAGCTGAGAGCGTGTCCTGCTATGACCGTCACTTGGATATCGACCCATACTCGCAGGATGCATGGTACAACCGAGGTATCGTCCTCAATCGTCTTGGGCGCTACCGGGAAGCTATTGACTCATACGACATGGCTATTGTCATTGCCGATGAGTTTGCCTCTGCCCACTACAACCGGGGCAATGCGCTGGCCAATCTGGGAGACCTGAAGGAGGCCATCGTCAGCTATAAGCGGGTTCTGGAAATCGAAGGCGATGATGCCGCGACCTGCTACAACATTGCTCTGGCCTTTGAAGAGTTGAAGCTCTACGAAAGCTCGATCCACTACTTTGAAAAAGCCCTCCAAGTAGATGACGCTTATGCGGAGGCGTGGTACGGACTGGGATGCTGCCACGATGCATTGGAGCGCTTTGACGATGCCATGAACTTTTTCAGCCAGGCTATTGTCCGAAACCCGGACGTGCCTGAATTCTGGCATGCGAAAGCGGATTGCGCCTATAATCTGGGCCGACTGGCAGAAGCTGTCAATGCCTACCGCACTGTGATCACCATGACACCGGACAACACCGATGCGTGGATGGACTTTGCGGAAACCCTGTTTGAGGCGGGGCAACTGGAAGAGGCCTTGAAGGCCTACGGGCGTGCATTGCAACTCAAGCCGAACTGTGCGGAAACCTACCTTTCGCAAGCCCGGGCCCAACTGGCCATGGGTAATGCAGACGAAAGCGTTCGCTCACTCAAGATGGCGTTTGGCCTGGATCCAGAGCAGAAGAGTCAGTTGTCAGAATCCTGGCCCGAGCTTTTCGGTCATACCAAAATCCGACGCATGTTGGGATTGGATCGATAGCCGCGCGCCATGGGCACACTGCTTCGCTGGCTGGCGTGGATTGGGCAAGGGGTCGGAATCGGAATTGCGAACGTGATCCCCGGCGTGAGCGGCGGCACCATGGCACTCATTTTCGGGATCTATGAGCGACTCATACGCTTGATGAGTGATGTGGTCCACGCTGGCTTGAGGCTGCTGCGCATGGATCTCTCCGGGTTCTGGATGGAAATGCGGTCCTTGGACCTGTCCTTCCTTGTCTGGCTGACAGCCGGTATGGTCCTGGCCCCACTGCTGGGAGCTGCCATCATACCGGAGGCCCTGGAGACATGGCCTGAAGAAAGCCGAGGGCTGTTTTTCGGGCTCATTCTTGGAACATTGCCCATCCCGTGGCTGCGCATCAAGCAGGGTGCCCCCCGGCATGCAGGAGTGCTCCTCGCGACCGCGCTCATCTCCTTTCTACTTGTCGGCATACCTCCTCTGGACCCTGGACAACCAGGCCTCTTGGCCGTGTTCTTTTCGGCGGCACTGGCCATCTGCGCCATGATTCTGCCCGGCGTCAGCGGAGCCTTCATCCTCCTGATTCTTGGCATGTACGCACCTATCTTCGAAGCGATCGATGCCCGCGACCCAGCCGTCATCGGAGTTTTTGTGCTGGGCGCTGGCATCGGCTTGGGAAGTTTTGCCGTGTTTTTGAGGTGGCTCCTGGAGCGAGCCCATGATGTGACCATGGCAGCCCTGGTTGGCTTGATGGCAGGATCTCTGCGTTCCTTGTGGCCGTGGTTGGCAGATGACCGGGGACTCCTGTTGCCTGAAGGTGTCGAGGGAATAGGCGGCGTCCTGCTGATTGGCTTCTGCGGACTGGCCGTGTCAGCCGGTATGACGTGGCTGGAAGTGCGCAGAAAAGCGCGCCGTTAACGGACAGGTGACGTCCCACTTCAGTACCGAAAAAGGCGCCGTTAACGGGTAACTACAAACGGACGGGTATCAGAAAAATCCTCCCCGAAAATGTGGAGGTAGTAGGTGCCCGGTGCAAACTGCTGGACGTTCACACGAATATCCAGCGCCTGATCAACTGCCAGGGAGCCTTGGAAAAAGCGCAGTTCTTCACGGCCGAGCGCATCGTGGACAGTTATCCGAACGTCCTGCGTACGGGATACGGCCACTTGGGAATAAACGGTTTCGCGCGCTGGATTTGGCCACACGGGTTTCAAAAGATGGGTTCCGACAAGCGTGTTTACGATGGCGTCTTCGGACGCAACGCCCGCGCCGTCTGCACCGACCGCTACCACTTGAAACCGAAAAACACCTTCTCCCAGGTTGAGCATGGCAGATGCCTCGCCGTTATCCGCACTCGGGGCAACTGAGGCAACAACCGATCGTACATCGCGGGGACCTAGTTGAACGATGTCGAAGCGCTCAACGTTGCGGGACGTATTCAAGGACCAGCGCAAATCGATGGATCCATCTTCCAGAGCCTG
Source organism: Bacteroidota bacterium (assembly GCA_018623785.1). Lineage (GTDB taxonomy): Bacteria > Bacteroidota > Rhodothermia > Rhodothermales > UBA10348 > JAAZVD01. The sequence goes on from JAAZVD010000012.1 coordinate 11,738, forward strand.
CGCTTCGAACTGTGTGAACCGGGTACCAATCATTGCTGCCGGACGAACCACGAAGAGCCCCTCCCCCCGACTGGAAATGATGACCAGATCGTCATAAGGAAAGGGCCATGCTGTCCACGCGCCATTGAAGTTGACGGCATGGTCATCGGGACGTGTATCGAAATATCCAGCGATGAAAGGACTAGCAGGATCTGAGATGTCCATGATGCGCAAACCGCTCGCGTAGTTGGCTTGGTACGCGAGCGTGCCACGAACATACAGATTGTGGTCCGTGGAAACGGCGTCAGAAGTAAAATCCACGAGAAGGACAGGATCCTCCAGATCAGTCAGATCCCATATGTACGTGTGCGTCCTTTCGTCAAAAACGCGCTCGTCCAGTTCGTCATTCTGGATGAAATACCGTTGATCCTCGGTCAGCCATCCCTGGTGAACATAGGATGCACTGGGATACGTCCCCCGCGAAATACCTACCGGATCGTCGGCATCAGTCACGTCGGCAATGGATATAGCCGTCTCGTTCGATCCTATGCAGATTTCTCGCCCTTGATACGTGCGGTCTGGACCACGATAGAGAACGCACTGCGCATCGTGGACATAGCCACCTCCCTGTCGGCCGGTACCAACGTCCGCAAAACAACCTGCAAATACGGGAAGTAGTGGCTCAGAAATATCTACGATGTGTAACCCGCCATTGCAGGATCGCTGATCGAGACGGGCCCCGACGACATACGCCCGATCTGTTTCCTCGTTGATAACCACATTATGGGCCACGTTGAATTCGGTGTACTGTGCATCCGCATCGAACGTAATCGGGGCACCGATCGCTTCGCGCAGCCGACGCAAATCAAAGACCTGCATGCCGTGTGCTCCCTGTCGGCCAAAACCACCATCGGCGACGACGAATGCGTACCATCCGTCTACTTTGATATCACGCCAGACATTGACCTGCGCCGTGGAGGGCATGGGTAGCTGGCCCGCGTATCGCGGCGAATAGGGGTCCGTGATATCCACAAATGCTACGCCGTCCTCACGTCCCATCAGAGCCCAACGCTGCCCCGTGTGGGGGTCAAACCAGCCCCAGGCGTCATTAAGCCCGATTCCGGGCCCCGCACCCAGATCGGCCAAGGACATGAAAGAAAGCAGGTGCACATTGGCACAGGGATAGCCGGCGGCTGTGCCATTTTCGCACGCTGCTGAGATCCCGCGGCCTTTGGCGTGCCCATCGAGGGTAACCGACGCATGTTTCCCTCCTTTGGCGTCCTGGGCGTTTACCCCCGCCGGCTGTCCGAGTAACAGCACGCAGAGCAATGCGCACAGACGGCCCCAAAAACCAACCATGACGGAGACCTCCGTCACTGCACCTTGATTATCTGACGGGAAGACTCGAAGGATTCGCCCCGAACACGGACCAGATACGTGCCCGCCGACAGCCCATCGCCGAAGACGGTGTGACGCATGGTCTGACCGGCCTGAACATCCCCCTCAAAGACCGTCTGCAGGGTCCTGCCCAGCATATCCACGATCTCAATTCGGACAAACTCACTACGGGAGAAGGCAACCTGCAGCATGGATTGAGCCCCGAATGGATTCGGATAGGCGTCCAGCAGTGAGATGCCGGAGGGCAACGCTTCGGAGCCTTCGACACCCGTCAGCAAGCTGGCGTGCGGCTGCAGGATGAAAAGGCCGTCCACGGAACTCGTTACAGCTACCATGCCGTCCTCCATGTAGGGATAGTTGCTCCAGGAGCCATCCCAGATGCCGAGATCTGCGGGGTGCGTATCAAAAAATCCGACTTCTTCTGGTGCCTCTGGATCGGAGATGTTCAGGATCCGAAGACCATCCACATACTGACTCTGGAAAAGGAGATGGCCGCGCACATACATGTTGTGATCAATCGTCTGGCGGGTAGCCAAATATTCGGCGGCCACAACGGGATCGTCGAGGTCCTGCAGGTCCCAGACAATCGTACGCGTATTGCCAACACTACCGCGCGCCTCATCCAACTCATCACCCTGGAAGTAGTAGCGATGATCGTCCGTGAGCCAGCCCTGGTGCGTGTATTCCGTGGCCGGATACTGACCCACGGAAATCGTTGATGGCGCCTGTTTGTCGGATACATTGGTAATAACAACCGACTGCTCATTGGAGTTGACACAGATCTCCGCGCCTTGCCAGTCTTCGTCAGGTCCTGCGTAGACCACGCAGTGGGCATCGTGCGTGTACGCCCCTCCGCCGCGGGAAGTACCGTATTCGAAGTAGCAGCCGGCAAACTGGGGATTGCCCGGTTCGGAGAGATCAATCATGTGCAACCCGCTGCCGCAGTCATCCCCGGTAGCAGAGCCGCGCGCGCCGACGATGTACGCGTAGCCTGTATCCTCGTTGATTACGATGTTGTGCGCCGAGGAAATCCGCTGATACCGGGCGGTGGGTTCAAAAACTACGGGATGGGTATAGGAGAGGAGCTGCGTCAGATCGAAGACCTGCATGCCGTGCCCCGGGGCCGAGTCCGCTACGATGTAGGCGTGATCCGCGTACACCTTCATGTCTCGCCACGCGGAGAGCGCCACGTTTCCGGAGCCATCCCGTTTGTCCGAGGGCAGTTCGCCGATCAGCACCGGGTTGTACGGATCCGTGACCTCTACAAACGACGTTCCGTCATAGCGGCCCACGACGAGGAAGGAGCGGCCACTCTCTTCATGCTTCCACCCCCACGTGGCGTTCATGTTGAACGATGGCTGGATGACGTTGCCGAAAGGATCGGTCTGAACCGGACTCGTGGTCAGCTGGCTGCGATCCATCC
>JAAZVD010000173.1 GCA_018623785.1 Bacteroidota bacterium
AGCCCACAAAATGGTCTGCGCCCTTGCCTGGTGGGACATGAATGATTCGACACGGGAAGCCATTAACGAGCTGCTTGCTGTGGACGGCCGTTACGATCGCTTCATGGAAAGCTGCCTCTGGGCCGATGAGGTGCGCGGTCGGGACTCACGGTACGATCGTTGGACCACTGCGCACTATGTGAATCTGCCTCGCGGAGCGACTGAATTCGACATCAATCGAGACTGTGCCAACACCTTGTGCGTAGTGGAAGGTATCTTGGAAGCTCGTCAGACGCTGGCGACATCTGACGACATCAACAGAGAGAGACTGGATGCGCTGCGCTTCCTGAGTCACTTTATCGGAGACATCCATCAACCCATGCATGCGGGTTACGCCGATGATCGCGGCGGTAACGACACCGACATCACCCTCTTCGGGCGTTCAACCAATATGCATGCAGCCTGGGACTACGGACTTATCGAGCACCGAGGAAAACACTGGATGGATTTAGCCTCTGAACTGTATTTCGCTATTTCAGATGCTGACCGGACAGAATGGGCATCCAACAATCCCGGGAGTTGGTCCGAGGAATCCTTCGAGATCGTTTATGCCAGCGCCTATGATATCGGAGATGGGAATCTGGGCGATGCCTACTATGATCGCCATATCGGCCTCATCGAGCAACGCATCCAACAAGCAGGTGTACGTCTGGCCGACTGGCTGGATGAAATGCTGGGTTATTGAATTACCCCGTCTGATGACGTAGGATAGATCTCTCCCTGCCCCCCCGAACCTTGCTTCTGCGCTGAAAGCCGCTACCCGCGGTCATGCGCCGGGGCAAATGCCAAAAACTGCCATGATGTGGTCCGTACGTTCATTTCGAAAGGGACTGACGCTAGCGCTCATCCTTTCCATTGGGACATCCTGCTCTAATGCACCGAAGCAACTCGAGATGCCCACAGAGTCCTATCAGGACCTGGTAGCCTATTTCGAGGCGTGGCGGGAGTACCGGGTACCACCTCGGATAGACGGCGTACCCGATTTCAGCGCGGAGACCATTGCCGAGCAGTGGGCTGAATTTCCGGCCTGGCGCGCTGCGCTGGACGCGTTCGAAATCGATGACTGGGCTGTTTCCGAGCAAGTGGACTGGCACCTGGTCAATGCCGAACTGAATGGCCTTCGGTTTGACCACGAGGTGCTCAAGCCATGGGAGCGGGATCCGGCGTACTACGTCTACTTCTACCCCTACGATACCGATGTCCCCAACAGGGAAGCGCCCATGATCGAGGGATCGCTGGAAGTGTCCTATTACAATTACCCGCTCTCGGACGAAGATGCAGCGCACATCGAAGCGGGCCTTCGCATCATGCCGGCGCTCTATGAGGCTGCACGGGAGAACCTGACCGGCAATGCACGGGACCTCTGGGTACTGGGTATTCGCAGTATCCGGGGTCAGAGCGGCGCGCTCGAGCAGTATGCAGAGCGTCTGGCTGCCGAGCGCCCGGGCATTGCCAAAGCCGCTCTCGAGGCGAGAGCTGCCTCCGACAGCTTTGCCGACTGGCTGGAGGAACAGGCAGACTCAAAGACTGGCCCGTCCGGTGTAGGTAAAGAGAATATGACCTGGGCCCTACAAAATGTGCATTACCAGCCGTACACGTGGGAAGAGGAAGTAACCCTAGTCAAACGGGAGCTGGCGCGCTCGCATGCAGCGCTGCGCCTTGAAGAGAATCGAAACCGGCACCTGCCCGATCTCGAGCGGATTTCGAGCGCCGAGGAATATGACCGGAAGCTGAACGCCGCCGTTAATGAATACATGGCTTTCCTCGAGGAAGAAGAGATTCTCCCCATGAAGGATTACATGGAGCAGGCGCTGCGCGAGCGCATCGGCTCATTCCAACCGCTGGAAAATCCGGATGATCTGCGTGGGTTCTTTTCCGAGGTAGGATACCGCGATTAACTGGCCATGCGCACCCATCACTACCACTGGTTTGATCTGGCGCGAATGCGTGAGGAGCCCACGGACTCTCCCATTCGGAACACGCCGCTGTGGTACAATATCTTTGATGGGCGCGCCGAGGGACTGGCCACGGGCATGGAGGAAATGATGATGCATGCCGGGCTCTTTGACGATCGTCCTCTCGGACGCGAAATGGTCTGGATCCTGCTGGCACAGCGTGCAGCACGCGCCCTCGGCGGCTTGTATCAACATGCCAACATCATGACACACGAAGAAGCGGCCCGGTTTGCCTCCGAGTGGACGCCACGAGACTTCCTTCCATGGGCTGGCGGCACCATCCAGAACGAACAGCACTTCTACCTGCGGCAGCCCACGTATGGCGAGAGCTACGTGATCGGAAAGATCGAGGTCGAAAAGCTGCTGGCCGAGTACGCCCGGAAACGGCCCGATGACTTTACGCTGTACCAGTTCATGGATGACCTGAACGGCGCCGGTATGATTCCTGTCTCCCTTATTAACTGGGAGCTCAACGGGGACGAGTCAGAAATTCGCAGTATGATCCGGCAATGAGTACGATTGTGCTACTGGAAGCTTCTGACGTTTTCGTTGGCAACTACCCAGCGGAATGACAGCATTCGCGGAATTGGATCCTGTCCGAATACCACCTTGTAGTAATCGGTGATATGCAGCTTCACCCACCGTCCATCCCTCGTCTGGAAAACCGCGGTACGGTCCGGCTTGGGAGTAATCGTATGCGTGTTGAAGTCATAATTAAACCAGCGGGTCTCAGCATCCGTCGGCAACGCTGACGTGCCATCTTCGTCCACCATGTACCCCTCGTCCGGAGCGGAGTCGACAGAATCAAACGTGGACCCAAGCAACAAGGACGCCCCGTTGACCGTGACACTCGTACCCTGGAAAGCGACGTCCCATGCCCCGAATTGGGCCTCTTGTTCGGAGGAGATACGATTCTCAATCAGGTTGTAATACACCTTTTCATCACCGGAAACGTCGATATATTGGGCAAACTGTGTATCCTGCGCCGTGGCTGCTATAACAAGCAGTGAACTCATTATCGACAAAGAGAAAAGTATTCGCATGGTTTCGGGGTGCGATTGGTGAAGGAACACACGTCGGGTACATAACACTTTGGCGCTGTGGTGCACCAGCTTCAGTCAACTCGGATTGTCATGTCGAACCACAAGGAAACCACATGTTCCTGAATACGCGCCTCCGACTACCGCACCTGTATCTGATTCTTGCTCTTTTCGCAGGGTGTTCAGGGACCGATCCGTCCCCCAATCTCATTATTCTATTTTCGGATGACGCGGGCTATGCTGATTTTGGATTCCATGGCAGCGAATTGATTCGGACGCCACATCTGGATCGTCTTGCCAATGACGGCACCCGGTTCACCAACGGATATGTTACAGCCTCTGTTTGTTCTCCCTCCCGAGCGGGCATGATGACGGGGCGCTACCAACAGCGTTTCGGGCATGAACTCAACCTGCCTGGCGTGCCTGATCCAGCCGTACCGGACTCAGTGCGCGGGCTGCCTCTGTCCGAACGAACCATCGCCGATTGGCTATCCGAGGGAGGGTACGCAACCGGACTTATCGGCAAGTGGCATTTGGGCCTTGAAGACCACTTTCACCCGACCAACCGTGGCTTCGATGAGTTCTTCGGCATGCGGAAAGGTAGTGGACCGTATTACGCAGGAAGCAACGGAACCATCGAAAATGGTATGGACCCTGTGCATCCCGACTCCCTCGGCTACCTGACGGATGAATTCGGGGACAGGGCAATTGATTTCATAGATAGGCACCACGACGAGCCCTTTTTTCTTTTCGTCTCGTTTACCACACCGCATACGCCCATGCATGCACGGAAGGATTTGCTACCGGAGGAACGTCCCCGGTTTGAGACCGAAGTGCGTGCTCAATACAGCGCCATGATGCGTTCTCTTGACGATAATGTCGGTCGGATCCTGGAGACGTTGGATGCCCGGGGTCTACGCGATAACACGCTTATCTTCTTTGCCAATGACAACGGTGGAGCGATGCCTTTCAACGGCTCATTGAACGCGCCCCTCCGGGGCGCCAAAGGAACAGCGTTGGAGGGCGGTAATCGCGTCCCGTTCGTTTTGTCATGGCCTGGCGTAATACCTGCCGGAACCGTTATTGACGACCCTGTCATTACGCTGGACATCCTGCCGACGTTCATGGCTGCGGCCGGGCTGGACCTTCCAACGGATCGTTCAATCGATGGCGTGGACCTGCTTCCACTCATGACGAGCCAGAACACCGAGGCACCCCACGACACCCTGTTTTGGAAGATGCAATGGGGTGCAGCCGTTCGAGCCGGCCACTGGAAAATGGTGCGTACGCCAGCAGGAGAACATTGGCTCTTCGATCTATCCGAGGACCCTTCAGAATCGAAAGACCTGGCCGCCCTTCACCCGGATGTCCTCGAACGATTACGCCGCTCTTTGGAAAGCTGGGAGTCCGGACACCCCGAGCCCATATGGCTCATCAACGACGCCTGGCATGCCCGCACGCTGGAGCGCTATGATCAGGAG